>CALWIU010000031.1 GCA_944380845.1 uncultured Clostridia bacterium
CAGGAAGTCATTTCGGCTACCGGTCATGCGTGGGGCGAGTGGACCGTTGTTACCCCCGCGACTTGTGAAGAAGAAGGCATGGAACAGCGCGTATGTGCGAACGATGCTTCCCATATTGAAACCCGTGCCATCCCGGCAATGGGACATACAGAAGAGCTTATCCCCGGTAAGGTAGCAACTTGCACCGAAGATGGTCTGACCGATGGCATCAAGTGCTCGGTCTGCGGTGAAATCCTTGTGGATCAGGAAATCATTCCGGCAAAGGGACACACCCCCGAAATCATTCCCGGCGTAAAACCTGTCTGCGGCGAAAAGGATGGCTTGACCGACGGCGAAAAATGCTCGGTTTGTGGTGCAATCCTGAAAGAACAGACGGTGATTCAAGCGCCTGCCCATCAGAGAGGCGAATGGGTTGTTGTTGTTGAACCGACTTGTTTGATCCCCGGCAGTGAGGTTTGCTATTGCTCGGTTTGCGGTGAAAAACTTGACGAGCGCTTCACCTGGCCTCTCGGTCATGTGGACGAGGATGGCGATGGCTTCTGCGACAGAGGCTGCGGCGCCCGCGTGGAACCGCCCGAAGGCTATACCTTCGATACCTTCCGCTGCAAGATGTGCGACGAGTATGAGAAGAACAAAGATGTTCCCTTTGTAGGCATTATTTACAGCATTGTTCACTTCTTTGTCCATCTGGCGCATTACATTGGCTACTTAACCTGATGGGGTTATGGGCTCTGCGTTGGAAAGATAATTGAAAGAGCATAAAAACTACCGCCGTCTCCTTTTTTGGGAGACGGCGGTAGTTTATTTTTGTTGTTTTACTTTTGATTATCGAGTGCAGCGCCGATAAGACCTAAAAACAGGGGATGGGGCTTATTGGGACGGCTTTTGAATTCCGGATGGAACTGCACGCCAATGAAAAAGCTGTTTTCAGGAATTTCTACCGTCTCGACCAGCCGTTTGTCAGGCGAAGTGCCGCTGATAAGAAGACCGGCACTCGACAATTCTTCGCGATATTCGTTGTTGAATTCATAGCGGTGACGATGGCGTTCGTGGATCACAGTTGCATGATAGCACGCTGCCATTTGGGTGTTTTCGGTAATATAGCAGGGATAGCTGCCAAGACGCAGGGTTCCGCCTTTGTCGATATTTTCATTTTGATCGGGCATGAAATCGATGACTTTGTGACGGCTTTCACTGTCGAACTCTCCGGAGTTTGCATCAGCATAACCGAGAACATTTCGTGCAAATTCAATGACAGCAATTTGCATTCCCAGACAAATGCCAAGGTAGGGTATGTTATTCTCTCGTGCATATTTTGCCGCTGTGATCATGCCTTCAATTCCGCGCTCACCAAATCCGCCGGGAACCAGAATGCCGTTGGCTTCCCCTAAAACAGAAGCCACATTCTCATCGGTAATGGTTTCCGAATCGATCCACTGAATGTTGATTTTTGCGCCGTATTCATATCCCGCATGGCGCAGTGCCTCTGCAACGGAAAGATAAGCGTCGTGCAACTGTACATATTTTCCGACAAGGGCAATGGTCACGATTTGATCGCGATGGCGAATTTTGTCAATCATGGTGTGCCAGTCGGTAAGATCGGGCGGCGGCGTCTGCAAATGAAGCTCGCGGCAGACGATTTCAGAAAAATGACTTTCTTCCAGCATGAGCGGTGCTTCATACAGAACCGGGATGGTACGGTTTTCAATGACGCAGTCCGGTTTTACATTGCAAAAACCGGCAATTTTTCGTTTGATCGATTCATCACGAATCGGCTCATCACTGCGCAGAACAATGATATCCGGCATAATGCCCATGCCTTGTAATTCTTTAACAGAATGCTGCGTCGGTTTCGATTTGTGTTCACCGGAACCCTGAAGGTAGGGCACCAGCGTAACATGAATAAACAGGGTGTTTTCACTTCCGACTTCGTGCTGAACCTGCCGGATGGCCTCCAGAAAGACCTGACTTTCAATATCGCCGGTGGTACCGCCGATCTCAGTGATAACAACATCTGCATCCGTCTTTTTGCCGACGGCATAAATAAACTCTTTGATTTCGTTGGTAATGTGTGGGATATATTGTACCGTTTCTCCCAGATATTCGCCGCGCCGCTCTTTGTTGATTACATTGAAAAAAACTTTTCCGGTGGTCAGGTTGGAAAAACGGTTCAGATCCTCATCAATAAAGCGTTCGTAATGTCCCAGATCCAAATCGGTTTCCGCGCCGTCCTCTGTTACAAAAACTTCGCCGTGCTGATAGGGACTCATGGTGCCGGGATCTACATTAACATAAGGATCCAGCTTTTGCGCGGCAACCTTCAAACCACGCGCTTTTAAAAGTCTGCCCAAGGAGGCTGCCGTAATGCCTTTTCCCAGACCGGAGACAACGCCGCCGGTCACAAAAATATACTTTTGCATCTTGATTCCTTCATTTCCATTCAAATCCATATTCATAAGCGGAAAGGATGCTTTCCGCGACCTCTCGTCGGGTAACTCGCCGATCCATCGCCTGTTTTTCAATATAGCGATGTGCTGTTGCTTCGTCCATTTTTAAGTATTGAATCAATACCAGCTTGGCGCGGTTAACGATCTTCACTTCGTCTAATTTGTCTCGGAGGGAGGAAAGTTTGCTTTCTTCTTCCCATGTTTTTTGTTTTGTTGTAAACAAAAGGGACAATGCCTGACGGAAAAAATGCTCGCTGTTAGGCTTCTCAGCAACAAATACATAGGCGTTTCCGGTTGCGGCAACCGCGTTATCATATCCGTCCTTTTTTATGAACAGAAGCACCGCCGCTCCGCAGTCTTTTGCTGCAAAAGAAGCAAGCTGAACGCCGTTTCCATCGGGAAGGGGGGTGTTGATCAGACAAATATCGGCGCCTTCCTGCATCAGACTGCTTCTTGCTTCGGCACAGGATGATGCAGTTTTGATGCTGGCAATTTTATCGTCAGGCAGCAAACGGTAGAACAGCTCCTGCGCTTTTTGACTGGTGCAAACCAGCAAAACCCGCGCGCGGAAGATGTCTCTTCCCATCAGGCGGCCTCCTTTGTTTTGAATTTAATTCTGGACATACAATTGCTTGTAAGGGTTGTCTGTGTTCGGTGTCAAAACCCAGAAAGGACGATCATCGATGGTGTTGCGCGGTACGGAAAATAACATGCAGAATTTGTCGATGTAGGTGTTGATTTTGGCAAGGTCTTCTTTTTCTGCTTCCCGTACCCGAACTTGCGGGGGGAATTTTGCGTTCAGGGTTTTCGCGCGGATATAAATTGTGCCGCCGTGCATTCCGGTTCCGCAGAAATTGCTGACAATATTTTCATTTTCTGCGCTGCCCAGTCCCAGTACAATGATTACGCCGCCTGCCTGGTATTCGCCCAGAAAACTGCCGGCTTTGCCGCCAATGACCATTACGGGAAATTTATCGTGGTACGCCTTCATATGAATGCCGGCACGGTAACCGGCATTTCCCCGGATATAGATGCTGCCGCCGCGCATGGCATAGCCGCAGGTGTCGCCGGTGCTGCCGTAAACCACAATGCTGCCATCGTTCATGGTGTCGCCGGTCGCGTCCTGTGCGTTGCCGATAACCGTTAAATTGGCTCCGTGCAAATAGGCTCCCAGCGCATTGCCGGGCGTTCCCTCAATGGTAATGTTCTTATCTTTGAGTCCTGCCGCCAGAAAACGCTGTCCCAGACAACCGCTTACGGTAATATCTAAGGATTCACAGGTTTTGATTCGGCGGTTTAATTCTTGAAAATCCAAATTTTTACTGTCAATAACCATAACGAACGCCTCCCAGGGTTTCGTCCCGGTATTTTTTTGAAAAGGCCATCAGCCCGGGGGTCTGTGCAATCAAATCAAAATCAATGCTGCTCAGGGGAATCTGTTCGCGAATCAGCGCAGTATATATACCCGCTTTGTCGACATCGCCGATCATAATAAATCCTTTCAGCAAATCATCTTGATAAAACAATTTCTTGATATTGCCGTTTTCAGATTTATCCAGAACGCTGCCTTCATAAGTACCCGCTGTGATCATATGCAGCCCGAAAAAGCCAATCGCGTTCATCGGAATGCTGTCTTTGAAGCTATGATCGCCGCCTGCCATATTGATTCCGGCGGTTTCACCCTGTTTATATGCGTTGGGCAGCAGAGCCAGAACCTTTTGCTGACCGGATGAAATATCCAAACATTCGGTGCAGTCTCCGGCAGCATAGATGTTCGGCAGACTGGTGCGGCTGTGGTCATCGATTTGAATTCCCTTGCCGGTTTTCGCACCCGCCGTTTTCAGCAGCTCGGTGTTGGGACGAACACCGACACAGGTTACCAAAATATCAAACGGAATCACCTTGCCGCTTTTCATATGCGCTTCGCCGTTTTTATAGGAAGCGACACAATCTTCCGGTAAAAAGCGGATGCCGTTTTCTTCCAGCTTTTTTTGGATAATGGGCGCCGTTTGCTCATCCAGAATGCTGGATAAAACCCGGTTTGCCAGATCAACAACGGTGATTTTACGGCAGAGATCACGAATGCCCTCGGCGCATTTTAACCCAATCAATCCGGCGCCGATAATCAAAACCCGGCTTTCTTCCGTCAATGCTTCTTGCAGTGCAAGCGCATCGTCTAAGCTGGAAAAGGTAAAGGCGTTCTGCACGCTTTCATAACCCGGCGTAGTAGGAATAAAGGGAGAAGAGCCGGTGGCGCAGAGCAGGTCGTCATAAGACAGACGCGTGCCGGATTCGGTTGTGATTTTTTTGGTAGCGGGATTGATTTTGACTACCCGTTCGCCCGGCATAAAGGTAACTTTATTTTTTTCATAGAAATCATCGGAACGATATTTCATGCGCTCCAAATCGGTTTTCCCTTCCAATAGATAGGAAATCAAAGGGCGGGAATAGGTGTGGTACTTTTCGTCGGACAGCAGATAGATTTCATCATCCGGATGCAGTCGGCGAATGCCTTCTACACAGCCGATGCCTGCGGCAGAATTGCCAATGATAATATGTTTCATTACACAGTCCCCCGTTCTTCAAAAACGATCGCTCCGTTGGGGCAGCCTTTTACACAGGCCGGCGTACCGGAGGCATTGGTTGTGCAAAGCTCGCATTTTTGCATGACGCCTGTCTCTGTCGGGCTGATGGCGCCGTAAGGACAGGACAGCACGCAGGTATAGCAGCCAACGCATTTGTTTTGATCGATCAAAATCACACCGTCTTTTTGGCTGAGAGCGCCGGAAATGCAGCCTTTGACGCAAAGGGGCTCTTCACAATGCCGGCAGGAAACAGCAAAAGAGATGCCGTTCTTTTCTTCAATATGGATCCGGGGGTTGATTTTCAGGTTTTTCAGGGCTTTGACCATGCTCTTTTCGCCGGAATTGGCAAAGGCACAATAGTATTCGCACAAATGGCAGGCAAGACACCATTTTTCATTTACATAAACGCGTTTCATCGGTTCTGCCTCCTTATTCGCCCGCATGGGCAATGCCCAGAATGGAAAGTTCTTTTTTTTTCTTTCCTACGCCGCGCAGCATCAGACGGTTGCCTTTCAGGGACTCGATGGAGTTGATCCCCATGCCGCCCATGAATTCCTTGATTTCATGTTCCCATGCAGTCAACAGGTTGATCAGCCGCCGGCAGCCGATATCCGGATTTAACCGTTTGACAAGATCCGGACGCTGGGTCGCGATGCCCCAGTTGCATTTGCCGGTCTGGCAGGTGCGGCACAGGTGGCAACCGAGCGCCAGCAGCGCGCCGGTGGCAATATACACCGCATCCGCTCCCAGTGCAATGGCTTTTACGACATCGGCACTGTTGCGAATGCTGCCGCCTGCAATCAGTGAAACCTCGTTGCGAATGCCTTCTTCGCGCAGACGCTGATCCACACTGGCCAGTGCAAGTTCAATCGGGATTCCCACATTATCGCGAATGCGAGTAGGCGCCGCGCCGGTGCCGCCGCGGAATCCGTCAATGGCAATGATATCTGCGCCGCTTCGGGCAATACCGCTCGCTATGGCGGCAATATTGTGAACGGCTGCTACCTTGACAATAATAGGTTTTTTATATTCAGTTGCTTCCTTCAGGGAATAGACAAGCTGCCTCAGGTCTTCAATGGAGTAAATATCATGGTGGGGCGCAGGAGAAATGGCATCCGTGCCTTCCGGAATCATGCGCGTCGCAGAAACATCTCCGGTGATTTTGGTGCCGGGAAGATGTCCGCCGATGCCGGGTTTTGCACCCTGTCCCATTTTAATTTCAATGGCCGCGCCCTGTTCAAGATAATCCTTATGAACGCCGAAACGGCCTGATGCGACCTGAACGATGGTGTGCGCGCCATATTTGTAAAAGTCCTTATGCAGACCGCCTTCGCCGGTGTTGTAATAGGTTCCCATTTCCACAGCAGCGCGCGCCAGACTTTCGTGTGCGTTGTAGCTGATGGAACCATAAGACATGGCGGAAAAAAGAATCGGCAGTTCCAGTTCCAGCTGCGGGGGCAGATCTGTTTTGATTTTCCCATTTTGATCTCTGGTGATATTGGTTGGTTTTTTGCCCAAAAACACTCTGGTTTCCATGGGCTCTCTCAATGGATCGATGGAAGGATTGGTCACCTGAGAAGCGTTGATCAAAATCTTATCCCAATATACAGGGAATTGTTTCGGATTGCCCATGGAGGACAGCAGCACAGCGCCGGAGTTTGCCTGACGGTAGACTTCCTGAATGGCGTCCTGCGTCCAGTTGGCGTTTTCGCGGAAGGTGTGGGGAGATTTGATGATCTTCAGCGCTCTGGTAGGGCACAAAGAAACGCATCGATGACAGTTGACACAGCGTGATTCATCGCTGACCATCAATTTCAGGTCTTCGTCATAGGAGTGCACTTCATTGGCACATTGGCGTTCGCAGACCCGGCAGGCGATACAGCGGCTCTGGTCGCGAACCACCTCAAATTCGGGATATAAAAAATCAATTGCCATGGTTCACACCTCCATTTAACCGGACAATCACCGGTTCTCCGCCACGGGGGGACCAAAGATTATCCACATTCGGTTCCATCATGCGAATGGCGCATTCCTCGCTGGCAAAGTAGGTCATGTCGCCCTTTTCGCCGACAACCATGGAGCGGAGCTTTAAGCGGTCGTTCAACGCCATCATACCGCCCTCAAATCCCAACAGAATGGAAAACGGACCGGTAATCAAAAGACTGGAAAACACATTTCGCAGATATTTGTAGCGGGCTGCTTCATCCGGCGTTTTGCGTTCAATGGTATCCCAGAACGGCGCCGCGATGACAGCGGCTGTTTCTTCCAGCGTCAGTTTTTCATGACGCAGTAAAAAGTCGATGATATATGTAATGACTTCCGTATCCGTCAGAAGGGTGCATTTGTAGCCAAACATTTCAATAAAGCGGCGGTTCGCGTCGTAAGAGGAGATTTCACCGTTATGAACAATGGAATAATCCAGCATGGAAAACGGATGCGCGCCGCCCCACCAGCCGGGGGTGTTGGTCGGATAGCGCCCGTGGGCGGTCCATGAATACCCCTCGTACTCATCGAGCCGGTAAAATTCGCCAACATCTTCTGGGTAACCGACGGCTTTGAATACGCCCATGTTTTTGCCGCAGGAAAAAACATAGGAACCGGTGTATTTTGTGTTGATCCGGATCACGCAACGCACCATATATTCTTTTTCATCCAACTGGCTGTCAGCCAGTTTATTTTGATGGGGCGTGACAAAATAGCGCCAAATAAGCGGCTCGTCGGTGATCTTCGGAGACTTGCGAATGGGAATTTTGGAGAGGTTAACGATTTCAAACATTTCATCGATAAACTTTTCGCACTCGCTGCGTGCGGTCATGTTGTCATAAAAAACATGAAGCGCATACAGATCCTTATATTGCGGATAGATTCCGTATCCGGCGAATCCACCGCCAAGTCCGTTGGACCGCTCGTGCATTGTTGTCATGGCGCGGACGATCAACCCGCCGTTGATGTTTTTGCCGTCTTTGGCAAAAACACCGGCGATGGCGCAACCGGAGGGGATTCGGATCTCGCCTTCTTTTTTCATGGTTTATCAACTCGCTTTGCTGTATAAAAAATTATAACCCATTGTATTTTTACTCATTTATTTTATCGAAATAGACCTTTTCTGTCAAGAAAAACCTCCAATAAACATAAACAAATCGACGGTTTCTTTACAAAAAATATTAGCGACTTTTACATATCTATTGGTATAAATATACATATATACAATATTATTGACAATCTGGCAGGAGCGGCTATAATAGAAAGCGGATGGTGTCCCGAAAAGAGGGGGAAAACTGTATGAACAGCTTTGATATCATGCGTTCCGGCGCTTTGTACACCTGTGCGGATGAGGCGCTGGCTCAAAAGCAGCAGGCACAGCTGGAAATCCTTTATGACTATAATGCAACCCGCCCTTCGGAGGAAGAAAAGCGGGAAAAGATTCTGCGCACATTTTTTGCCGAAATGGGTAAAGGCTGCTATTTTGAACCGCCGCTTCATGCCAATTGGGGCATGAATACCCATGTTGGGAATTTTGTTTATGCGAACTTTCAGTTAACGCTGGTGGATGATACCGATATTTTCATCGGCGATTATACCATGCTCGGTCCCAATGTGGTTCTGGCAACGGCAGGACATCCGATTCTTCCGGAACTGCGTGAAAAAGTCATGCAGTTTAATATGCCTGTGACCATCGGAAAGAATGTTTGGCTGGGCGCCGGGGTGATCGTGCTGCCCGGCGTTCATATCGGTGACCATTCCGTGATTGGCGCCGGCAGTGTTGTAACAAAGGATATTCCGGAAAACTGCGTTGCTTTCGGGACGCCCTGTCGGGTCATTCGTCCAATCAGCGAGCACGATCGCATGTACTATTACCGGGACAGAAAAATCGACCCTTCGCTTTTCGAGTAAAAGAACGCAGGCGCATAGCGCACCTGCGTCGTTTTTTAAAAATCAGTTGCAAAAAAAAGGAAGCGCGTGTATAATAACAGGCATAAAGGAGTGATTGCAGTATGTCTATGACTGCCGCGAACCCCAGGATAGAGGAGAAAAAAGAAGCTGACTCTGTCCAGTCGTCCTTGGCACCGAAAAAGACGCTTGTCATGGAAATGAAAGCGCTGGTCACAAATATCCCGTTTATGCTGGCGCTGTTTTTGACCATCGTTTTTTCTTATGGCTTTTCCATTGCGCACAATTCTATCAGCACCGATGATTTCACGGCTCATATCTACTATCCGCTGAATGGTGAAATGGTCGCGCAGGGGCGCTTTACCATTGTCATTCTGGCAAATCTTTTCGATATGATGAAAAATGTGCCCTATTTCTGTGATGTGCTCAGCGTGGTGCTGTTTGCCATGGCCGCGATGCTGTACTGCATCTTTTTTGACCGCGCGATGGGCGGCAAACTGTCCATGGCGTCTAAAACCATTTTTTCCTGTCTTCTGGTTTCTTACCCGTTGATCAATGAAATTTATGTATACGGCGGCGGAAATGTGAATGTCTGCCTGGGGTATGTTATGACGGCAGCGGCACTGCTTTTGTATCAGCAGTGGTACAGCGAAAAGAAAAAACTTTCGCTGCTTTGGCTGTTTATCGATCTGTTTTTTGTCGTTTCTTTGTATGAATCCTTTGCGGTGGTCTTCCTCTGCGGCGTCATCATGCTTTTTATTTTGAATTTTTATTACAACCCCGCAGACGCTGACCGCGGCCATTTCGGTAAGGTTTTTGTCAAAGGGCTGGTTGCGATCGGCATTTTGGGCGCTGCCTGTTTGGTTGAATTTGCAGCCGGAGAAATCGTGCTCTGGGCACTGGATATCCCTGCGAGCGAAAACGCTGCGACCGATATCTGGTGGTTCAGTGAGGAAATGGGTGTGCCGGAGGTCGTCGTCCGTCTGATCAGTGACCTTGTTCTGTATTTCTATGTGGCTGCCGCGCACTACCTGCCGATCAAGATCCTTTGCGCCTGTTTTGTACTTTGCGTGGTCTTCATGTTCGCTTCCTGGATCAAGAACCGGAACTTTACCATCGGCGCTTTGTTTTTCGCCTTGTTCTTCATGCAGTTTTTCCTGACGCTTTTGGCGGGAAGACTGGCACCGGGAAGAAACAGTCAGTATTACGCGTTTTTCGTTGCGTTTTTGATTATGCTGTTGTTTGAACGGTTGAATGGGTTCTTTAAAGAAACAAAAAAAATCAAAAAGGAAACACTGCGCAAGATCCTGTCGGTTTCTCTTGGCTGCGTGGCATTTTGGCTGGTCTTTATACAGGCATATGATCTGAACAACTGGCTGTGTTTGGATGTACAGCGAAGCGAAGAAGAAGTTGCGGCGGCACGCGCCATCGGCGATGAGCTGAATGAAAATTATGATGTTCAGAATAAACCGGTGCTGTTTATCGGTAAATACGAGATCAGTGAAACCATTCGCGAACAGTGCACCATCACCCGGGACGATCCGCGGGTGCAGAAAGCCGCAAAGTTCTTCTATGATCTTGGACTGTATCAGATTTACAGCAACATCGGAACGCTTTATGACAGCGAGACATACAAATTTGTCCGCAGCAATTTGAATTCCTATTTGTATTGGGCGACCTGTGCTTTTGAACAGCCAAACCAGGAAATTATGCGCTTCTACCGTTATCTTGGTTATAATTTCCATACGGTGGATACATACGATCAGTATAAGCGCTATGTGCCGCTGAACTTGATTATGCCCGGCTATCCGGAAAAAGGGTATATCACGGAAGAGGAAGGCGTAATCGTAGTCTGCTTGGGCAAAATTGTGGATTTGAGCGAGCAGCAGCAGCAAATGGGCGAATTGTCCGGCGCGGATAATTAAAAAAAGATTGACAAACCCGAAACTTCGTGCTATGATGTGTAATGTAAATGAAACCGTTGAGTGAGAGTAGTAGCTTTTTCAAAGACGCACCAGAGAGCAGCAGGCGGTGGGATTGCTGTAGCGAAACCGGAAAAGCGAATGGACTCATGAGGGCGACCTGAAACCAGTAGGGAAGACGGCAGTCAACCGTTATCATGACAGGCGTATGATGGTACGCTGTGAGCGCGCCCTGTGAGGGCGAATTTGGGTGGCACCGCAGGTATTTGGACCTGTCCCATGTTTGATGGGACAGGTCTTTTTATTTGTTTTTCTTGTAAAAAGGTGATGAAAATGTATTTTTCCGGTTTCCGATGGTGTGTATAACACAAAAAAAATAAAATATATTATTTTGAAATAAAGAGGTTTTTATCATGAAAGTATCTCGTAGATTGCTCCTTGCTTTATCATCCGTACTTTTGATCTTCGCTTTGGTGCTCAGCGGCTGCTCAGGCAAGCCGACCGATGCCGAAGGAACAACGCTGCCTACTGCGCCTTCCGGTGCGACGCTGCGCGTCGGCGTGATTCAATACATCAGCCATTCGTCTCTTGACAATTGCTATCAGGGAGTGGAAGAGGCACTTCGTGCGAAATATGGTGATAATGTGATTATTGATCGTCAAATCGGTTCTGATACTTCTGCTGATGCGGATTGTGCGACATATGCAAAAAACATGGTGGCACAGGGCTACGATATGCTGATCGCCATTGCCACCCCGGCTGCGGTTTCCGCTTATGCCGCTACCGAGGGCACGGATATCCCTGTGATTTTCTGTTCCGTCAGCGACCCGGTTTCTGCAAAACTGGTAGATTCTCTGGAAAAACCCGGCACGCTCTGCACCGGCACAGCGGATATTCTTGATTTGCAGGGGCAGGTCGATTTGATTCGTCAGTTACAGCCTGATGTCAAAACCATCGGTGTTTTGTATACCACTTCTGAAGTCAATTCCATTACGCAGTTAAACATGTTGACCGATGTTTGCAAACAGTATGATATTACCGTAGAGGCAAGCGGGGTGCAGAGTGCTTCGGATATCCCTTCGGCCGCAGCGGCGCTGGCAAGCAAAGTCGATTGCATCAATAACTTTACCGATAACAATGTCGTAAATAATCTGACCGTTGTTTTGGACGCTGCCAATGCAGCAGGTATCCCGGTTTATGGTTCTGAAATTGAGCAGGTCAAAAAAGGCTGTCTTGCTTCTAATTCCATGGACTATGTTCAGATAGGAAAAACGACCGGCGAAATGGCTGCGGAAGTGCTGGACGGCGGCGATATCACAAATATGGCTGTGCGTACCGTTTCCGACTCGAAGCCGGTCATCAACACCGAGGTGCTGGCGCAGCTTCAGATGGAAATGCCCGACACCCTTGCTAATGTAGCGGAAACCGTTGTAACCGCTCAATAACCCGTCTTTTTGTGAAAGAGAAGGTGTTTTTTGCTTGGCGATTTTAAGCACCCTTGAGGTTTGTCTGGAGGATGGTTTTGTATATGCCATCCTGGCGATGGGCTTCTATATTACTTTTTCTATTTTGGATTTCCCCGATTTGTCGGTGGAGGGAACGGTCTTGACCGGCGGCGTGACCTGTGCCGTGTTGGCAGAGATGGGCGTCAACCCTTATGTCGCCATGATCCTTGCCTTTGTCATCGGTTGTTTGGCAGGCAGTGTGACCGGTCTGCTTCATGTGAAACTCGGTATCCGCCCGCTGCTCAGCGGTATCCTCGTGTCAACGGGGCTGATTACCGTGAATCTGGTAGCGGCGGTCGTCGGGAACGGCGGCAGCTTCAGCGGCGATGGGGCGCTTTCCAATGTTACCATCGCCCGCAGCTCTCCGACGATTTTCCGTGTGTTCCCGTTTACGCTGTTGCCGGAGACAGTGGCGCAGGTCAATTTGCGCAAACTGGTTTCTTTCTTTGTCATTGCTCTGATTGTTAAATTATTGTTAGACGCATATCTGAAAACCAAAAGCGGGCTTTTGCTGTTTGCCACCGGTGATAATGCGCAGTTTACAACAATGCTTGCCAAGGACCCCGGTTCGAGCAAAATTTTAGGGCTTGCGCTGGGCAATGGCCTTGCCGCCTTATCCGGTGCGTTGATTGCACAATCCCGTGGGAACGCCAATCAGGGCATGGGGCTGGGTATGATTGTCATCGGAATTGCCTCAGTCATTATCGGACTTTCCGTTTTTGGTAAGCTGCGGTTTATGAAGCCCACGACCATGGTGATTTTAGGTTCGGTGATTTATCAGGCGTGTTTGGGCGTAGCGTCAATCCTCGGAGTTCCTTCCGCTTATAATAAGTTGATTATGGCGCTGCTCTTTACCGCTGCGCTTGTTCTCAGCGGCCGGCTCGGCAGAAAAAAGCAGGAGGCGTAACGAATGCTGGAACTTCAGGATATTACCAAAAAGTTTATGAAGGGAACGCCGGATGAGACGACCCTTTTCGATCATTTCTGTTTTTCTGTTCAGAAGGGTGATTTCGTTTCTGTCGTCGGTTCCAACGGCAGCGGCAAAACAACGATGTTAAACCTGATTTGCGGGACCTATCAGCCGGATGAAGGCAAGGTCTTGTTTGAAGGAAAAGATATCTCTCGTTTGCCCGAATTCAAGCGTGCCGCCTTTATCGGCAGGGTGTTTCAGGATCCCAAGGCCGGCACCTGCTCCGACTTGACCATTTTGGAAAACATGGCGCTGGCTGACAACAAAAACAAACCTTTCGGTTTGGGGCGCGGCGTCAATAAAAAAAGAATGGATTATTATCGTTCCCTTTTGGAAAACTGCAATATGGGAATGGAAAACCGGCTCCAAACAAAGGTAGGCGCCCTGTCCGGCGGACAGCGGCAGGCGCTTGCACTGGTAATTGCCAATATGACAGAGCTGAAGCTGTTGATTCTGGATGAACACACCGCTGCGCTGGATCCAAAGTCTTCAGAGCGCATCATGCAGCTGACCGACCGACTGATTCGGGAAAGCGGCATTACCGCTTTGATGGTCACCCATAATTTGCGCTTTGCCATTGAGTATGGGAACCGACTGGTGATGATGCACCAGGGGCAGGTCGTGCTGGATAAAGCCGGAGAAGATAAGAAAAACGCTTCGGTGGACGATTTGCTGACGGTGTTCAATTCGATCAGTATCGAGTCCGGCAATTAAAGAGTGCGCCTTTCGGCGAACGCTTCGGCTGGCGATCCATTGGGCTGATCCGCCAAAGCAAAAGGGAAAAGGATATGCAGCGAAATCGAAACGACGAGCTTGCATCGATTAACAGAAAACATCAAAAATAAGCAGTTTATTGGCTGAAAGGCTTTGGCGACATGAAGTACCTTTGTGCGGTTCAAATCGCCAAAGCCTTCCTTCTGCTTTCTTTCTCGCAGCCTGATTTCGCGGACCGGCGGCAAATGATTGACAGGCACGGTTCGGCTATGGTAAAATATTTTCTGTTAGTCGATTTGGATGATTTGGAAAAGGAAGGGGCAATGCGTATGAAAAATAAGTTAGCCGCCCTGAAGGGCAATGTATTTTATGGCGTCGGCGCCATTGGTCTGGACTTGAGCTACGGCCTTTTTTATAACTGGCTTGCTAAGTACATGACTGATATTTTGCATCTGAACAAAAAATTTCTTTTGTTCCTAACGCCCATCGCCCGTATTTGGGACGGCATCAACGATCCGATGATGGGTGTCATCGTCGATCAGACCAATACCAGATTCGGCAGGTATAAGCCCTGGGTTATTTTTGGTTCAACTACCAATGCCATTGTTTTAACCTTGATCTTTTTGACCCCTTCTGTTTTTGATTTGAGCGGGGGCATCGGCATTTATATTTATATGGCGATTTTATATGTGCTGTGGGGCATGACCAATACAACCGCAGACATCCCCTATTGGTCGATGATTCCTTCTTTTACGACAGACCCAGGCGAACGCAATATTCTGGCGACCATCGCCCGTACCTTTTCCGGCCTCGGTCAGGGCATTATTACCATCGCTTCGCCCCTTGTTTACAGTTGGCTGTCCCATACCACCAACGCCGCCGGCGATAAGGTGTATGATGTCTACAGTTACCGCTATTGGGCAATGATCTGTTCCGTTTTGCTGATCGGTTTTTCCGTTCTGTCAATGTCCAAGGTCAAAGAAGTGAACCATGTCAAAAGCAACGAAACTTTCAGCTTTAAAAAGATTTTCCGAATCATCAAGGACAATGACCAACTTCGGATTTTTATGCTGTTTGCCGCGATTTCCAACACGGGCTGGTACATGATTTCCGGTGTTGCCGCTTATTATTTTGATGTGGTAAAAGGCGATCCGGAGGCGCAGTCATTGTTCAGTTTTTTCGGCGCTGTCGGCTCGATCCTCGGTCTTGCCATCATTCCGATTATGACCAAATTTACGACCAAACGCCGCACCTATCAGTTTTCACTGGCGCTCAGTTTTGTCGGTTTTGTTTTAATGGCAATCGGCGGATGGGTGATGAACAACGATATTGTCATGGGCATCGGTTACCTGATCGGTTCTACAGGAATTGCTTCCATGTTTATTGCACAGACCATCTTTTTGGCTGATATCGTGGATTACGGCGAAGTCAAAATGGGCTACCGCGCAGAATCCGGCACATTCTCCATGAAAGGCTTTTTGCAGAAAATGGCATATACCATCGAAACCATTATCCTGTTTGCCGGTCTGGAAATCACCAAATACAACGAAAATCTTCACGCCGCCAACGACATGAGCGTCAAGAATGCCATCAGCTCGATGATGTTTATTGTACCGGCTGTCTGCGTCCTGCTTTCGCTGATTATTTATACCTTACGCTTTAAGCTGCATGGCGATTATATGGATCAGATCACAGCGGAAGCAACCAAACGGAAAGCGGAACGGGACAGTGTCGCAGCCGCAGAGAAATAAAGGACGGCGAATAAATTGGTAGCATTGCATAACCAATGGGACGATCTGCTGCATGATGAGTTCCGAAAAGAATATTATCTGAAGATCCGGGAATTTTTAAAAAAGGAATATGCAAACCCCGCATACCCGGTTTATCCGGATATGAATGACCTCTTTAACGCCTTAAAGCTGACCGATTACGGTGCTGTCAAGGCGGTGATCCTCGGGCAGGATCCCTATCACGGACCCGGTCAGGCGCATGGTTTGTCTTTTTCGGTGCGCGACGGCGTGAAACCCCCGCCGTCCCTTGTGAATATCTTTAAAGAATATCATGACGATCTGGGGTATCCGATCCCAAAGAGCGGGAACCTGACGCCTTGGGCACAGCATGGCGTTTTGCTGCTGAATACGGTGTTATCTGTGCGCGGCGGGATGGCAGCCAGCCATCGCGGCGTGGGATGGGAAATCTTTACTGACCGTATCATTGAACTTTTGAATGCGCGGGAAAAGCCCATTGTATTTCTGTTATGGGGACGGTTCGCAAAGGATAAAGCGGCGCTGATTACCAATCCGAACCATCACATTCTGACAGCGGCGCACCCCAGCCCACTGTCCGCTTATAACGGTTTTTTCGGCTGCCGCCATTTTTCCAAAACCAACGCTATTTTAAAAGACGATCCCGTAGACTGGCGTCTGGAATAACACAGCATAAAAAAATCGATGGAGCCAATGCGGTTCCATCGATTTTCATTTTCCTGTTATTTGCCGTCAGCAAATACGGTACGCGCGTAATCCGCCAACGCTGCCGACAGTGTTTTGATAGACATGCCGCTGGTGTTGATACAGAGTTGATATCCCTTGCGGTCACCCCATTTGACGCCGGTGCTCCATTGAATCCGTTTGGCGCGTTGGGCGTCAACCTGCTTGATCTGACGGATCATTTCGCGGTCGCTTAAATGCTCGGATTCCGGTGCGCGTTCCCGGCAGCGGGCAAGTTTGGATGGCATATCTGCGTAAACAAAAATGGAAAAGGGTTTCCATTGATCCAAAAGTGCCGCCGCGCCTCGGCCAACGATGACGCAATTTCCCCTGTCGGCTAAATGGCAGAGCAGTTTTTGTTCAGCAATCATCAGCTTGACCGTTTGCTGGGTTGCGGTAGCCTGATAGACGCTAAAGCTTCTGCCGAAATGCAGCGGAATCGCAGCTGCAAAATTTTGCTCAGGCAGATTCTGCGTAAGCCATTCGCTGGTGTCTTCTTCTTTGGCAAGCTCTTCCAGAATTTCCCGGTCGTAATAGGCAAATCCGAGATGATCCGACAGGCGTTTGCCCAGTTCTCGGCCGCCGCTTCCGAATTCACGGCTGACGGTAATGATCTTAGACATAAAAATCCTCCTTGTCGGTTGTTTTTTTCTAATTCTATTGTATCCTGCCTGACGGTTCAAATCAAGAGCATTGACGGAATTTTCCTTGCATTCTTTTTTCCCCGTAGTATAATGAAAAAAAGGAGCTGATGATATGCCGGTGCATCCCATTCCCCCATTGTTTGATGAAAATTCGGAAATCTTGATTTTAGGTTCCTTCCCTTCGGTCAAATCCCGGGAGGAAGGGTTCTTTTACGCCCATAAGCAGAATCGTTTCTGGCGCGTTGCAGCGGCGCTTTTCGGATGCCCGGTTCCAATCACGATCGATGAAAAAAAAGAGATGATTCTGCGTCACCATTTTGCGCTGTGGGATGTGATCCATTCTTGTGACATTACCGGTTCATCGGACAGCAGCATTCGGAATGTCGTGCCCAATGATTTGTCGGTCATCCTTTCTGCCGCGTCGATTCGGAAGATTGCCGTCAATGGGCAAAAAGCAGCACAGTTCTATCGAAAATATCAGCAAAATATCACCGGCGTTCCAGCCATCGTCTTGCCTTCCACCAGCCCTGCCAATGCGGCATGGAGCGAAGCGAGACTGATTGAGGCCTGGCGTGCCGCTTTGTTTGATTAACAAGGGGCTGTCGCAAACTGGATTCATCCAAGAGCGGCAGTCCTTTTTTTGAGTTAAAAGATAGAGAAAAGAAAAAACACCGTTCCGATCGGTCGGTGTTGGGTATAGATGTACAGAGGTCGGTCAGA
>CALWIU010000032.1 GCA_944380845.1 uncultured Clostridia bacterium
CTGATAAGTTCATCGGCAGCTTCTATGACAGCAACGAAGTACAGGCACTATTTGAAGCCGCCAAAGGAACGCTGATTGAAATACCGATTTTTCTCGGTGCGTTTTATGGACTAAGGCGAAGTGAAGCTCTCGGCTTAAAGTGGGACGCTATTGATTTTCAAAACAATACGATTACCATTAGACATACCGTTACTTCCTGCAATCTTGACGGCAAGCATATCCAGATAGCACAGGATACAACCAAAACCAAGTCGAGTATGAGAACGCTGCCCCTTGTTCCTGCGTTCAAAGAAAAGCTGCTAAAGCTCAAGGAACAGCAGGAAGAATACAAGCGAGTATGCGGACGATGTTACAACAAAAAGTATTTGGAGTATATCTGTGTAGATGAGATGGGGACATTGATTTCTCCGCACTATCTCACATCATCATTTCCGAAGCTGCTTGAAAAGAACAATTTGCGCCACATTCGTTTCCACGACCTGCGCCATAGTTGTTCTTCGCTGCTTCTTGCGAACGGTGTTCCTATGAAACAGATACAGGAATGGCTCGGACACAGCGATTTTTCAACTACGGCAAATGTATATGCCCATTTGGATTACAATTCCAAGCTGTCATCGGCTGACGCAATGGTAAACGGTCTGAGTGGCGCATTAGAGGTTATTTCATAGCTTCTGCGGCGTATCGCTTCACATAAAGATACGCCAACTACATATCCAGAGTTCAAATCACGGAGAGAACTTACGGAAAAATCTTTCCAGAGTGGAGAAAAAGAAAAAGCCTGCAAACGGTAAAAACCGCTTGCAGACTGAGCATTCTGGCGGAGAGAGTGGGATTCGAACCCACGGTTCCGTTAGGAACACGACTTTTCGAGAGTCGCACCTTCGACCACTCGGACATCTCTCCGTGTATTTATCTTCACATCAGCCCTCAAAAACACCTCGGAAAAAGGAGAGAACTGATGGAGAGAACTAAGGGATATTTACTTTTCAATGATAGCCGAAAAACCCCGTAAAATCAAGGTTTTTCAGAGGCGAGCTTCCAAAAAGGGCATTCGTTTTCGAGTCAGGCCCGTTATGACCACTTCGATACCGCTCCCTATATGCTCAGCCGTCGTTTTTTCCCGCCTTTTTCCGGTGAAAAAGGGCTTTGGAAAGAACTGACGGAAAGAACAGCAAACTTATTCAATTTTCGAACCGGGTAAAACCCGCATGGTTACAAGGTTCCGGCTGGACGAAACGGACAACTCCCCGCAAAATTTCGAGTCAGGCCCGTTATGACCACTTCGATACGCTTCCGTATGTATGGATTATCTGCTTTTCTGTGCTGTATGCTGGAAATCAGAACAACTGGCTGGAACAAGCAGAAAAAGCAAAACAAGATCGTTTTTAAGTTCTTTCCTGTGAAACGCCTCGTTTGCAGAGAAAACAAAACTGGGACAGCTGGAAAAAGACAGCGGCGGATTGGCACGCAATCCGGTATTCTGGGCAGCAGAGGTGAATAAAACTTCTACGCTGCGCATATGCTAATCACCGACCGGCTGTTTGTTTTCACCGCTTTGATATTTTAGCAGAACGCTATGGTTTTGTCAAGGATTTTATGTCTTGACTTTCTGAGCAGAAGGGGAGGATTTTATGTGTGGAATCATCGGATATTGCGGCAAAGAAGAGGCAGCGCCTTATCTTCTCAAGGGACTTTACTCTTTGGAATATCGCGGGTATGATTCAGCAGGACTTTGCGTTTTTGCTCCCCAGGGGATGCTCACGGTCAAGACGGCGGGAAGGGTAGCGGATCTTCAGCAGAAATGGGACGCGCTGCCGGAAAGGCCTTTCGCCCGCTGCGGCATTGGTCATACCCGGTGGGCAACAGACGGCGCGCCCACAGAAAAAAACGCGCACCCGCACAGGGTAGGCAGTGTAAGCATTGTTCATAACGGAATCATTGAAAACAGCGGGGCTCTGCGGGTCGAACTGCAAAAGAAAGGGTATGTTTTTGTATCGCAAACAGATACTGAGGTGCTCGCCGCACTTTTAGATGAAGGCTATCAGGCCGTTGGAAATATTCCTGCCGCTATTCGCTATGCCGAAAGTCGAGTGACGGGTTCTTTTGCTGTCGCGGCGATGTTTGAGCCGGAAAAAGATACGGTTTGGGCTTTCCGGAAAGAAAGTCCGCTCATTGCAGCCACGGCGCCGAATGGGAATTTTTTGGCATCGGATATCTTTGCCGTCAGCCGATATACCTCGCAGTATTACCCCTTACAGGAAGAGGAAATTGCCGTTCTTCGTCCGGATGGCTTGTCTTTTTTGCAAAAAGACGGAACGCCGCTGGAAAAAGACCCGGTTTCGATTTTGACGGATTCCCGGCAGGCCGAAAAGGGCGCGTTTCCGCATCATATGCTGAAGGAAATATTTGATGCACCGGACGCCATTCGGGAAACAGTGGCTGCTTATTTGCGCGATGGGCTGCCGTCGCTTTCGCTGCTGGATCCCAAGGGCTTTTTGCGCAGGGCGAAGCGTTTGTTTATTGTTGCCTGCGGTACGGCTTTGAATGCCGGAAAAATCGGGAAATTTTATTTTGAAAAGCTGGCTGGGCTTTCGACTTATTGTGCCATTGCCTCGGAATTTCGCTATGATTCGCCGATTTTGCAGGACGGAGATCATTTCCTGTTTATTACACAGTCCGGTGAAACGGCCGATACGTTGGCTGCCATGCGTATGGTCAGAGGAATGGGTTTTTCGGCTACGGCATTGGTGAATACGCCCAATTCCACCGCGGTAAACCTTGCGGACAGTGTGCTTTACACGCGGGCAGGACCGGAGATTGCCGTTGCCAGCACAAAGGCGTATGTCGCGCAATGTTCCCTTTTGTATTTAGTTGCAAATGCCGTTGCGCTTTATCGTGAGAAAATAAACGCTGTTGCGGTACGAGAAAATGTACACGCTCTGTATCATGACGCGCCGATTTGCATCGCAAATTTGCTGGCAGATCGTGAAGCCGTTCGTGCCATCAGTCAAAAATACTGCGAAGCGCCGAGTTGCTTTTTTATCGGCAGAGGGTTGGATTATTCGTTGGCGGAAGAAAGTTCGCTTAAATGCAAGGAGATATCCTATATCCACTGTGAGGCCTATCCGGCAGGCGAGTTAAAACACGGAACCATTGCCCTGATCGAAGAGAACACCCTGGTTGTTGCCATTGTCTCCGGTGAAATGGTACGCGAAAAAACATTTTCCAATATTCGTGAAGTGCGCGCACGCGGCGGCAAGGTTCTGCTTGTTACCGATCGCCATGCGGAAACACAGGTGGCTGACGATCTTTATATTGTTCCAGCCAAAAAATTGTTCCCGGTTTGTGCAGCCGTGTTTTTTCAATTGTTTGCCTATTATGGCGCTTTGCTTCGCGGCTGCGATGTGGATAAACCGCGTAATTTGGCAAAATCTGTTACGGTAGAGTAAAGTAAACGGCAGCAAAAAACGGTGCATCTTCCGAGAAGATACACCGTTTTATTTTTTGCCTTCTTGAGAAAGGGTTCGCTTGCTTTTTGTCAGATCAGGTGAACGGCGCTCCGCAAAAGCAAACGCGCATCCGTACTGGTCAGCATCCCATCGCCGGATAAATCGCCTGCTGCGATATCCAGATCATTGATTCCCTCTCCGTCCAGTCCGACAGCCATCCGCAGTGCTTGACGGGCATCGGCGGTATTCGCAAGCCCATTTCCATCCATGTCGCCTTTAACCGCTAAAAGCAGCTGTTTTTCTGTGCCGTCTTTTTCTTGCAGGCAAAGAACCATTCCGGTTCCAAGGTAAATGTTTTCATGAATTTTTCTTCCGTCCGCAGTTAACATGGCGGTTACCTGGTCGCTGTTTTCATAGGAAGAGAGAAAATCAATGGCTTTTGTCTCGGGCGCGATGGCCGGCGTGAGTATGGTTTTGGTCTGTTCTGCACTGTCATCTGAGAAATGCAGAGGGGGTTGATCGGAAACAGATGGTTGTTCGGTTCCGTCGGAGAACCAAACAGCGCCGATCGGGTCACCGTACCAGGATTGGTAGGTATCCAGCAAGCGGTCAAGTTCCCATAGGTGGACGGTGCCTTCTTCCTGACCGTACATGGCATAGCTTTCGGTAAAATAGACAAGCCCGTCTTCGGTGTGGTATATAAACACCGCATGACCGGCGCCTGGGTTTTCATCTGTATAGCCCGTCTGGTGTGGGTAGCTGATAACGACATATGAAAGGCTTTCATGGGAATCAAAAAGCGTATGAATGCCTTGCGTGCCTTCATATTTCAGCGCAGTAAACTTGCCAAAGGTTTCCCCGGGCGTGTATGCGTCATACCATTGGTTCCCGTTGTGGCCTCTCAGATCATCTGTGATTCCAAGTACATAAAGCTGATAGGAAATAAAAGTGCCGCAGTTGCCGTAAAAGGAAGAACAATGGGTCTTTTCTTCATACAAAGCCAGCGCCTGATCGTATAGCGCTTTTGCACCCAGAACATATTCATTTTCCAAAGCGGTTTGATCGGGAATGGTTGCCTCCAGATCGACCAGCTCATTTGCAGCCGAGGAGATTGTGCAGGAAATTGCCAATATGAAACTGAGAAAAAGAATCAGGACTCTCTTTCGCATACGCTGCCTCCCTTTGTCAAGTGCCAATAATCGCCAACAGTATAACAGATTCTTCCAGTAGTGTCAAATCTCGTGAAAAATCGCATAAAAAATAGAAGATCGGTAACACTGTTGTCGGTGATACTGTGAAACGAGTGGTCATTATTTATACGATTTTTGCCCTTTGTATTTGGGGATTGAATCTTCGATTGGCACGACTTTCTGAAGGGGATGCAGCAGCAGGGTATGTTGCCAATTCCACACGCACGATAACAGCGGCAGAAAGTCGTGGGTATTTTTACGACAGAAATTATGTTCCGCTGGTAAATGCGGCTGCCGTGCACATGGCGGCGGTGCTCCCGGATGAAGAAACGATCGATTCTCTGGTCGATAATACGGACAGGGAAGCCCTTGACCTGATGGAAATGGGGAAGCCCTGTTTGATTACGGTCAACAAACGCCGGGTCAGTACAGATCATGTCCGGTATTTTGATGTTACAAGCCGATATTCCTCCGGTGAGAGTCTGGCGCATACGATCGGTTATCTGGGGGCAGACGGAACCGGCGTTTTCGGGCTGGAAAAGAGCTTCAATCAGCTTTTGAGCGAATGTTCCGGTCAATTGCGGGTTCGTTTTGAAACAGACGGCAAAGGACAGGCGCTGCCCGGAAGTAAAATTACGCTGATTGATGAAAATTATGATTCCAAGGGCGGCGTGCGGTTGACGATAGACGCCGGGATCCAAAAAATTTGTGAAGACGCGGCAAAAAAATATTTGCTTGATTGCGGTGCCATCGCAGTCCTTGACTGCAAGACTTCACAAATTCTTGCGAAGGCAAGTTTTCCCACCTTTGACCCGGCAGATATTGCAGCCTCTCTTTCGGCGGAGGACGCGCCGTTTATGGACCGCGTGCTGACTGCATATGCTGTGGGGTCTGTCTTTAAAGTGGTGACAGCGGCAGCGGCGCTGGAAACCGGAATTGATACGGATTATTCTTATGAATGCAAGGGGTATATTGAAATTGGCGGCATCCGCTTCCACTGTCATAACCGGGAGGGACACGGATTGATGGATATGAAAAGCGCCATGGAACAATCCTGTAACCCTTATTTTATTTCTCTTGCGCAGCAGACCGGCGGGGCGGTGCTGTTGTCTATGGCAAAAGCGCTTGGTTTGGGTGAAGAAATCGAGCTTGCTGATGGAATGATATCCGCCGCAGGAAGTTTGCCTGCACAAGAGCAGCTGCAAAATGCCGGAGATGTTGCAAATTTTGCTTTCGGACAGGGAAGTTTCAGTGCAACTCCCTTGCAGATGGCTGCCGTTTACGCCTGCATTGCCAATGGCGGCGTATATCATGAACCCTATCTTTTGCTGGAACAGATCAACAACAACGGCGATTCTTTTGCTGAATTTATCCCGGATGCCGGCGTCCGCGTCATGAGCAGCGAGACGGCGGCAACGCTGCAAGAACTTTTGAAAAGCACGGTGGATCAGGGGAGCGGTCAGGCGGCAAAGCCGGCGAATGGTACGGCGGCGGGAAAAACGGCTACGGCGCAAAGCGGCGTTTTTGAAGACGGAGAAGAAGTCCTTCGCACCTGGTTTTGCGGGTATTTCCCGGCTGAGAATCCACAATATACCGTGGTGGTTATGAAAGAAGACGGCGAAAGTCCGATTGTTGATTGCGCGCCGATTTTCCGTGAAATCGCCGAACAGCTTTTGCCTGACAATACAGAACAAACGACGCTGCCAGAAGAGGAAGGCACCACTGCTCCGTAACGAAGAACGGCCTTCTTTTTTACCCATACCGGAACGGGGCCGGGCGGCGATCCTGTGCCTTGCGCCTGCATAGCAAAAAACCGTTTCTTTGTCAAAAAAGCAGGATGAAGTTTTTCCGCTTCTTGACCGGTATTTTTCACTGTGTTACAATATCGCTATCCTTTCGGGCAAAGGCGGCGGCGCATATGATGGCGATTTTGGCGGTTATTTATATTGTTTTTATTTCTTTGGGCCTGCCGGATTCTCTTTTCGGTGTTTCCTGGCCGATTTTGCATGTGGAAATGAATGTTCCGGAAAACTTTGCTTCCGTTTGCAGTGTGATTATCGGAATCTGTACCGGCGGGGCAAGTATGGTAGCGGGAAAGCTTATCCGCCGGTTCGGTACGGCGCGGGTAACGCTGGTGTCAATTTTGGTCACGGCCGCAGGGCTTTTGGGAATCAGCTTTTCCCCCAATCTGGTTTGTCTGATTTTGGCGTCGGTGATCCTCGGGTACGGCGCCGGTGCCATCGATACGGGGCTGAACAGCTATGTTTCGCTGCACTACAAGACCCAGCACATGAACTGGCTGCATTGTTTCTGGGGCGTCGGCGTAACAGCAAGCCCGCTGATTATGTCGTTGTTTTTGCGCGGCGACGGCGTTTCCTGGCGAAACGGGTATCGTCTGATCGCATTCCTTGAAGTTTTGATTGCCTGTTCGGTGCTGTTTGTGCTGAAAAAATGGAACCGAATTGAGCGCGAAAGCGCTGTTGCCAGTCAGGAAACAGCCGACGGCGGTTCCGGCAGTATCATTAGCCTGCTGCGGGGAAAGGGCGTTCTTATCAGTATTTTGTCACTGGGCTGGTATACAAGCATGGAATTTACGGTCGGCACATGGGGCGCTACTTATCTTGTGAATGTTTTTCAATTGCCGCCAGATCATGCGGCTCGATGGGTTTCTTTTTACTATGGAGGCATTATGCTTGGCAGATTGCTGTCCGGCTTTTTGGCGTTCAGATGGAAAGACGCCGTCCTGATCCGCGTTGGCGCCGTTGCGGCATTTGCCGGTATCGGTATTTTGATGCTGTCATCGGAATCCCTTACAATTGTTGGCTTTTTGCTCATCGGTATGGGATTCGGGCCGATCTTTCCCAGTGTGCTGCACAGCGTCCCTTCCCGGTTTGGCTCGGCGTATGCCGCAGATCTTACCGGCTTCCACATGAGCGGCGCTTATCTGCTTGGCTTCCTGATGCAGCTGCTTTTCGGTTTTGTCGCATCCGCGACCACTTTTTCACTGCTGCCGTTTTTTTTGGCGCTGTGCTGCGCAGGAGTGCTGTTGTGTCATGAATGGGTGGAAAGTCGCCTGAAAAGGAAAAACCGGTGATTCTGGTTGGAAAGGGACTGTTTATGAAAATCATTGCAACGATACATACGGATTTTCCGCAAAAATTCGGTTTGCCGCGCCAAAGCGGCTTGGTTGATGGCTGTCGGGGGCGAATTGTCTTTGAAAAGCCCTACGGGTCCCCCGACGCGGTGAAGGGGTTAGAAGGGTTTGATTACATCTGGCTGCTTTGGCTTTTTGATGAAGAGCAGAAAGAGGTCTTCCATGCGACGGTTCGCCCTCCCCGCATGGGCGGCAATGAGCGGGTCGGGGTCTTTGCGACCCGTTCTCCGTTTCGCCCCAATGGAATCGGGTTGTCTTCGGTTAAACTGGAAAAAATAGAACAAACGCCGGATGGCGTGCAGCTTTTGGTTCGCGGTGTCGATTTGCGAAGCGGCACACGCATTATCGATATCAAACCGTATTTGCCGTTCTGCGACAGCCATCCCGATGCTAGATACGGTTTTTCGCAGCAGGCGTTCAGCCGCGCGCTTCAGGTCGTGTTGCCGGAGGAATTGGGGCAAAAACTCCCGGCGGATAAATGCAGTACCCTGAAAGATATTTTAGCGCAGGATCCCCGCCCTGCTTATCAAAACGATCCGAATCGCCTTTATGGGCTGTCTTTTGCCGGGTTCTCGATCCATTTTACGGTCAGTGAAGACAGGTTGACCGTTGTAGATATTCAGGAGGAAATATAAAAATCCTGCTTCCCATGGAAGAAGGAAGCAGGATTTTCGGCTGTAAGGCATTCGTTTATTGCTCTTTTTTGCTTTTCCCGGTAATGTTGTCAATTGTGATCGCCCAAACAGCGGTGCGGTCAAGACTGCGAGAGATCGCCTCATCAAAATTTGACAGGTTTTCCGGGGCGTATTTTTGGCAGATCAGACGCAGGGCATGGATTTTTTCACGGTCATCCGTTATTTCGGATGCGTTCCCTTTGACAATAGCCGAGCGGTAGGCCGTGGTAAATTTTTCCGCAATTGGTTTGACGCCGTCTGCAAAGCAAACGCAAACCGCAGGGTTTTGTCGCAGCAGCTCCGTTTTTTTGCCCTCCAGCGCAGCGTGAAAATACAGTTTGTCGCCATCGCGTACAAGGCTCAGCGGCACGCAATACGGGGCATTGCTCCCGTCGCACATGGAAACCACGCCATAGGGGCTGGTATCAATTACTTTTTTGGCAAACTCTGTGGTTTGCTCCCGATCTTTTCTTCGCATGGCTGAAAAGTCCTTTCCATATGGAATATAATATAGTATATCTGATTCGTTTTGCAAACGCAAGAAAAAAAATATTAGCACTCAGGCATCGAGAGTGCTAATATTTACATTCATATAATAATATATTCATTATATATTCATATTTATGGCCTATCCTTATTCTTGTGGGAAGTGATTCCCGATCAACAAGGTGGTGTTATCAGTATGAATACCAATAAATGCACACAAAAATCTTTACAAGCCATTGCCGATGCGCAAAATTTGGCAAGCGAAAACCAGAACCAGCAGATTGAGCAGGTTCATTTGCTGCTTGCTCTTTTGCAGCAGGACAATGGCCTGATCCCTCAGCTTCTCAGTCGCGCAGGTGTTGATACCGAGGGTTTGACCTCTGCGGCGAAACGAGAGGTGCAGTCTCTTCCGTCGGTGACCGGCACGGCACGGGAAGCGGGCAAGGTCTATATTTCTTCTGCCGTCGATCAGGCGCTGAATCGTGCCGAAAAAATCGCTGCCGATATGAAAGATGAATATACTTCCGTAGAACACCTGTTTTTAGGACTACTGGATACGGCAGATTCGGTTTTGAAAGAACTTTTCCGTTCTTTTTCCGTACAAAAAAATGCAATCCTCACAGTGCTGCGTGAAGTGCGCGGGAATACCCGTGTGACCAGCGACAGTCCGGAAAGCACCTATGATGCTTTGAAAAAGTACGGTACGGATCTGGTTGAACAGGCGCGTGCGCAAAAACTGGATCCGGTGATCGGCAGGGATGAGGAAATCCGAAATGTTATTCGGATCCTGTCCCGTAAAACAAAAAACAACCCGGTGCTGATTGGTGAGCCGGGCGTCGGTAAGACCGCGATTGCAGAGGGCTTGGCACAGCGAATTGTAAGCGGCGATGTTCCCGGAAATCTGAAAGAGAAAACCATTTTTTCTTTGGATATGGGTTCACTGGTTGCAGGCGCGAAATACCGTGGTGAGTTTGAGGAACGGCTGAAAGCCGTTTTAAGCGAAGTGAAGAAGTCGGAAGGCAAGATCATTTTGTTTATCGATGAGCTTCACACCATTGTCGGCGCCGGTAAAACAGAAGGCAGCATGGATGCGGGCAACCTCTTAAAGCCCATGCTGGCGCGCGGTGAGCTGCACTGCATCGGTGCGACAACGCTTGACGAGTACCGTGAATATATTGAAAAAGACCCTGCTCTGGAGCGTCGGTTCCAGCCGGTTATGGTTAATGAGCCGTCGGTGGAAGATACCATTGCCATTCTGCGTGGCCTGAAAGAGCGCTATGAGGTTTTTCACGGCGTAAAGATTCAGGATCAGGCGCTGATTGCTGCTGCGACTCTGTCTGACCGGTATATTACCGATCGTTTTTTGCCTGATAAAGCCATTGATTTGGTGGATGAGGCCTGTGCGATGATTCGTACGGAAATGGATTCCATGCCCACTGAGCTGGATGTGATCCGCCGTAAGATTATTCAGCACGAGATCGAAGAAGCCGCACTGAAAAAAGAGACGGATCCGCTGTCGCTGTCCCATTTGGATGAAATCCGCAAGGAATTGGCGGAAATGCGTGAACAGTTCAACGCCATGAAGGCTCGCTGGGAAAATGAAAAATCCGCAATCGGCAGAACCCGTCTTCTGCGTGAGCAAATCGAGAAGGTCAACCAGCAAATTGAAAAAGCCGAGCGCGATTATGACTTGAATAAGGCTGCGGAACTGAAATATGGCAAACTTCCCCAGTTGCAGAAAGAACTGAAGGCAGAGGAAAGCAAGGGGGACACCGTCTCTCATGACGATTCGCTACTTCGCGACAAGGTCACGGAAGAAGAAATCGCCAAAATTATCGAGCGCTGGACGGGGATTCCTACGGCGCGCCTGATGGAGGGCGAAAAGGAAAAGCTGCTTCGTCTGGGCGATATTTTGCATCAGCGTGTTGTCGGGCAGGATGAAGCGGTCAGCACGGTTACCGATGCCATTCTGCGTTCGCGTGCGGGCATTCAGGACCCCAATCGTCCCATTGGCTCTTTCCTGTTCTTAGGTCCTACCGGCGTAGGCAAGACAGAACTTGCCAAAACCCTTGCCGCAACGCTTTTTGACGATGAGAAAAACATGATTCGTATCGACATGACCGAGTATATGGAGAAATACTCCGTTTCCCGTTTGATCGGTGCCCCGCCCGGATATGTCGGCTATGAAGAGGGCGGTCAGCTTACCGAAGCGGTTCGCCGTAAACCGTATTCCGTCGTGTTGTTCGATGAGGTTGAAAAAGCCCATCCCGATGTATTCAACATCCTTTTGCAGGTGCTGGATGACGGCAGGTTGACCGATTCACAGGGTCGACAGGTGGATTTCAAAAATACCATCATTATCCTGACATCGAACCTCGGCTCCGAGGCGCTGCTGGATGGCATCGATTCCGATGGCAATATCACCGAGGAAGCCAAACAGCAAGTGCAGTCGCTGTTGAAACACAGCTTCCGCCCGGAATTTTTAAACCGGCTGGATGAAATTGTCTTCTACAAACCTCTGACGCGTTCGGATATTCGCAAAATCGTTGATTTGATGGTTGCGCAGCTGAATAAACGGCTTGCCGATCAACAGTTGTTCTGCCGCTTTACCGATGCGGCAAAAGATTTCATTGCGACCAATGGGTACGACCCCGTTTATGGTGCAAGACCCCTCCGCCGCTTCCTGCAAAGCACGGCAGAAACGCTTATCAGCCGCAAGATCATCGAAGGAAATATTACCCCGGGCTCAGTCCTGGTGGTTGACTGCGATCCTTCCGGCTTGCGGGTAGATGTGGAAAAGCAATAAGTTTGTACCGCTCCCAGTTTTGGGAGCGGTATATTTTTAACTTTAACTGCTTTCGACAGCCACTGTGATGGAAGTAAAGTCTTTGATGAGATAAACGGTACCAATTTGTTTTTTGTGTTGGTTTATTATTAGATAGTATATAAAATCAAATAATATAAATAATCAAAAAATAATTTTTAATCTAATTAAGAATAATTGTTTTATAAGAAAAAATAAGTCAAAAAAACATGATGAATACTTACTGTTTTTGTAAAACATCTGTGAATAAACAAAAAACGAAAAAAATGAACTTGTAAACTTTATCCGCCAGCGATATAATAAATGCGTAGCTTTGCGGCTCAGAATTTGCTTTCCGGCAAACTGAACCGCACCATACAAAATCATACAGAAAGAAAGGTTGAATGGCAATGACGCAAACAAAACACGCGTGGCGTAGAGTCCTCAGTGTCTTCCTGTGCTGCGCGCTGTGCCTGACCAGCTATGTGTTCTTTGCGCCGACCGCTTCTGCGATCGTCACAAGCGATACTCAGTACAAAAAAGCGGATCAGTACGGAACACAGCCGTGGGATGGCAGCGGAATGACGAACTATGCGAAGTGGAATAATGGTCAATACTGGATTCAGATCAACTACGCACCTCGCATTTATTTGGATGTAAGTGAAACGCTTCAATCCGCCGGTTATAAAATGGGTGTTTCCTGGCGCTGGGGCGCATCAAATCCAAGTGAGTCGAGATATCGTATTGTTCTGACTGGCGCTGTCTGGGGCGACAACGAGACCGTTGACAGTGGGCTTCCTGCCAGTTGGCTTGCTGTTTCCAATCTGATCCAGGATTTCTGGGCGGAAGGCGGACTGTGGACAACGCAGGGCAATACCTGTCAGGCGAATGATAGCTATTTAAAAAATGATAACTATACTTCAAATTACAATGACGGAGAGTGCATTGTATGGCGAAGTGGCAGCGACTATGAACATAACGCCTATGCTTACCTGTTTGGTACGCCGCGTCATACCGGTACGGCGACCTATTCAACTGCCGGCAACGACCTTGTTTTTGTTTCCTTTAATGACATCGGTTGGCCCAGTTCGACGGTTGACCGCCAAAAGGGCAGTCAAAATGATGCGAACTTTGAAAGTAATGTTGTCATTGATGGCTGGAAAGAGATTTCCTATTCCATTGTTGTTTATGATAAGGCTGCTTTGAATTCGGAGATTGAGAAAGCCGAAGCATTCCAAGCTGCTTTTAGCCGGTATGCAGATAATGTAGTTGCCGGTGATTGGAGTGCTTTTGAATCTGCCCTTGCGGAGGCGAAGCGTCTGCTGACCACCCGTGAAGTTGAGCAGCAGCAGTTGGATAATGCGCAAACGGCTCTGCGGAATGCGGGTAATGCGCTGAAATTCAATGTCAATGTGTCGGCGCTCCAGTCGGCGAAGGCAGATGCTGAGGCGAAACTCGGCGAAGCCGATTTGGCGGATCGTTACACTTCGGATTCCATTTCTGCTTTGCAGACGGCTTTGAACGAGGCAAAAGCTTATTCGACGCCCAGCGACTGGAATCCCTATCCGAACAATTCAACTTCCCAGCAGTTCAACGACAAAGCCAATGAATTGTCCGGGGAACAGTCGGAAGTGGATCAACTGACTTCTGAATTGCAATCTGCCCTTGCTGCCTTGCTGGGCAGAGCTAATTTTTCGAAATTTGACGAGCATATCGCAGCCAACCCGGTTTCCGGCCGCTGCTGGACGGCGGATTCGCTTGCCGCGTATAATGCTGCCGTTGCAAAGGTACAGACACTGAAAGACAATACCAATCTTTCGGTTAACGATCAGACGCAGGTCGATACCGCCATTGATGAATATCTTGCGGCGTATGCGAACCTGAAAGAACAGCACCACTATGCTGTAACCGGTGAAGTTGTGAAAGAGCCTACCTGTACGGCAACCGGTATTGAGCGTCATTACTGCACGATCTGCAGAGTGGCCTATCAGGATACTGAAATCCCCATGGTTGAGCATACCATTGACAACGAGCATCCTACCGCTTCTTTTGCCGGTGATTGCCAGAACAAACCGTGGACGGAATATACCTGTTCTGTTTGCCAGCAGACCGTCAGATATTACGGCGAACTGGATCCCACGGATCATGTGTGGGATGAAGGCGTTGTTAAAACTGCGCCGACCTGCACCACGGAAGGTGTAAAAACCTATACCTGCACGGTGGATGGCTGTGGTGAAACAAAAGAAGAATCCATTCCTCCCGACGGTGTTTCTCATGTCAAGAGTGACCGCACGAACATCATTCCTCCCACCTGTGAGGAAGACGGTGTGATCCAGCACCTTTGCGAATATTGCGATGCGGTGCTGTCTACTGAAAAAGATGAACCGGCGCTGGGACATGATTACAGCGTGGAAATCGACAGCACGCCCGGTGATTGCGTAACGCCGGCAACACAAACGATGCGGTGTTCTCGCTGCGATGCAACACAAGTTGTCACCGGCGCCGTCAATCCTGCCGTTCATGCCGGTCCGATTGTAACCATTTCTCAGGATGATCCTGAAAACGGTTTGCAGGCCTTTAAGGCTGCAACCTGTGTAACGCCCGGTTACACCGGAGACAAGATTTGCAATGCCTGCCATGTATTGGTGGAAAAGG
>CALWIU010000033.1 GCA_944380845.1 uncultured Clostridia bacterium
GCAAATTGCAGCGCTGGAACAGGAAAATGCCGCTCTGCTGTTTCAAATCCTGACAGGAGAGGAGTATGCGAATGTTTGACAAAATCAAACGCTACTATGATTTAGGTTACTACCAAAAAAAGCACCTCGACAAATTGTTGTCAGCTGGCGCTATCACAGAAACGCAATACAACCAAATTTTGAAAGGGTAAAAACAGATGGCAAAAATTTATCTTGACCCCGGGCACGGCGGGTCCGACCCGGGGGCAGCCAACGGCAGCCGAACCGAAAAAGCCGATGTACTGCGAATGGCGCTTGCGGTTGGCGAAAAATTACAGGCGCAGGGAGTGCAGGTGCTGTATTCCCGCGCGAAGGATCAGGACAAAAAGCTGGCGGTCAGAACCGCAGAAGCCAACGAATGGGGCGCAGATTATTACCTGTCGATCCATCGCAATTCCGCGTCGGCAAGCGCCACGGGCAATGAAATCTGGGTGATCCGTACCGCTACGGAAAAAACCGCCGCCAAAGCCAAAACGATTCTGGACGCTGTGTGCGGTGCGGACGGTCTGCGCAATCGCGGCGTAAAATACGGTGCGCCGAATTATGACAATTTTGCGGTCAACCGCGATACCAACTGCGCGTCCGCTTTACTGGAACTGGGATTTATTTCAAACCAGTCGGACAACGCCGTCTTTGACGCGAAGTTTGACAAAATTGCCCTGCGCATGGCAAAGGCGCTCTGTGAAGTCGTTGGCGTGCCGTATCAGACAGCCAATGCGGCAGGCGATGTCAACGGCGACGGCAAGCTGACGACAGCAGACGCCCGCGAAGCCCTGCGGGCAGCGGTAGGGCTCGAAAATCTGACTGACGCACAGAAGAAAAAGGCGGACGCAGACGGGGACGGCAAAGTGAGCACTTCCGATGCGCGGGAACTTTTGCGAAAGGCAACCGGGCTGGAAAAATGAATGGTACCATCGGAGAATTTTTGATCCTGCTGGGGATCCCATCGGCAGTCACAGGGCTGGCGTTTTGGTCGCTGAAAAAATGGTTAGACAAAAGGGACAAGCGCATAGACGCGCAGGAACGGGCGCGGACGGCGCTGGAAACCGCCATTGTCGAATCGGTCAACGCGTCGCTGGCTTTGGGTGAAGCCACGGCAAATGCCGTCGCGCGCATTCCCGACGCGCACTGCAACGGCGATATGCACGAGGCGCTGGATTATGCGCGGGAGGTCAAACACCGCCAAAAAGCTCTGCTGACAAAAATAGGTATAGAATCCCTCAATGACGATAAAGCATAACATAAAAACAGAAAGTGAGAGAAAAGTGAGAATGGAAATTCTTTCTTATATAACAGAAAACGCCCTGATCCTGATCCCGGTGCTGCTGATTGTCGGCAGGATCTTAAAGGGCATTGAAAAAATCCCCGACAAGTGGATCCCGCTGATTCTGCTGCCGCTGGGCGTTGTCGGCGCAATGGCGCTGGGCGGCTGGACGGCGGACAGCGCGGTGCAGGGCATTCTGGTCACGGGCACCGCCGTTTACGGCAACCAGCTGATGAAGCAGATGCGCAAGGAAGCGTAACGAGCCGGCGGTTATTTTCCGGGGATGCAAAGAAAAAAAGAGAAAAAAAGAAAAACGACGGAACAGGGAATCTGTTCCGTCGTTTTTGGTGACCCGGACGAGAATCGAACTCGTGTTACCGCCGTGAAAGGGCGGTGTCTTGACCGCTTGACCACCGGGCCGGGGTGTTTTGCCGTGTGCGGCAAAACATGGTAGCGGCAGTCGGATTTGAACCAACGACACTTCGGGTATGAACCGAATGCTCTAGCCAACTGAGCTATGCCGCCATAAGGCAATGACAACGATCAATATTATAGTCGATCCCGAACGATTTGTCAAGCCTCTTTTTGAAAATCTTTTTGCAAAAACGGGGGAAGGGAATTTGCCCCCTCGTCGGGCTGAAAAAATTTCTTATTGGGACGGCGAAGCAGAAGGCAAAAGGAAGGCTTTGGCGGTTTGGGCCGTACACAGGTACAGCCATGCCGCCAAAGCCTTTAGATACTTTTTTGTTTTATTTTCCTTTCGCGGCAAAAGACCGCCGTTCCGGCTGCCGGATCCCCTTCTTTTTTGTTTGGGCGGTTCAGTCCCTTTATCGACAGCCCGAGGGGTTCCTCTCTTTTTGCTGCTCAGACCGTAATTTCGGCTTTCTCAATGGTATCGTCCGCGTATTTTTCAACGGCGGGCAGCGCATATTCGCGCAGGAAAGCTTCGGTCTGCATCGGGGCGCAGCCGACGAAGTTCTCAGGCTTCATCATTTCTTCCAGTTCCGCCATCGTTACCCCGAAGGCGGGATCGGCGGCAATGCGCGTCAGCAAATCGCAGTCTGCGCCTTCTTCCTTCACCGCTCTGGCGCTGGCCTGGGAGTGCTGACGGATTTTTTCATGCAGCTCCTGCCGGTCGCCGCCGCGCTTGACCGCGTCCATCAGGATGTTTTCGGTCGCCATAAACGGCAGTTCCGCCCGCAAATGCTTTTCCGCCATTTTCGGGTAGACCACAAGCCCTTCCGTGATGTTGATATACAGGTTCAAAATCGCATCTGTTGCCAAAAAGGCTTCGGCAACGCTGATGCGCTTGTTGGCGGAATCGTCCAGGGTGCGTTCCAGCCACTGGGTCGATGCGGTAATGGCAGGGTTCAGCGCATCCGCCGTTACATACCGCGCCAGCGAGCAAATGCGTTCGCTGCGCATCGGGTTGCGCTTGTATGCCATCGCCGAAGAACCGATCTGCTTTTTTTCAAAGGGCTCTTCGCATTCTTTCAAATGCTGAAGCAGGCGTAAGTCGGTGGCAAATTTCGCCGCGCTCTGCGCCACGCCGCTCAAAAGATTCAGGTAGCGGCTGTCCACCTTGCGCGAATAGGTTTGTCCGCTGACCGGATAACAGGCGGCAAAGCCCATTTTTTTGGCAATGATGCCGTCTAACTGTTTGACTTTTTCATAATCGCCGTCAAACAGCTCCAAAAAGCTCGCCTGTGTGCCGGTCGTGCCCTTTGAGCCCAAAAGCCGGGCGTTTTGCAGGGTGAATTCGATGTCCTGCAAGTCCAGCAGCAGGTCGTTGATCCACAAGCAGGCGCGCTTGCCCACGGTGGTGGGCTGTGCGGGCTGAAAATGGGTGAACGCCAAACAGGGAAGCGCCTTGTATTTGTCGGCAAAAGCGGACAGGTTCCGAATGACCGACGCGATTTTGCCCGCGACAAGCTGAAGCGCCCGGTGCATGATGATCAAATCGGTGTTGTCGCCCACATAGCAGGAGGTCGCGCCCAGATGAATGATCGGTTTCGCCTTCGGACAGCATTCCCCAAAGGTCAGCACATGCGCCATCACATCGTGCCGCACCTCTTTTTCGTGGAAAGCGGCGCGCTCATAGTCGATGTCATGGATATGCGCTTTCATTTCGCTGATCTGCTCGTCGGTAATGGCAAGGCCGAGCTGCTGTTCCGCTTCGGCAAGAGCGACCCAGAGCCGCCGCCAGGTGGAAAATTTCATATCGGCGGAAAACAGATACTGCATCTGTTCCGACGCATAGCGGGTTGATAAGGGAGAAATATAACGGTCGTTCATTGCAAGCCATCCTTTTTTGTCAAAATCTCTCTTTAGTATAGCAAAAACAGGCGGGCAAATCAACTCTGAATTCCAAAACCACCGCAAAGGCTGCCAAAACGCGCAAATAGTGCCTGAAAAAAGAAAACCGGACAAGGATAGCACGGAAGAAGAAAAGCAAAAATACGGTTCAAGAAAAAGAGCGCCCGCAAGATAGCGGGCGCTCTTTTTGCTGTATTTTATTTGGTCATCAGTTCGCAGACCAGATCGGAGAATTTCGCTGGATCGTCAATGCTCATGCCTTCGATCAGGCGCGCCTGATCGTACAGCAGAACAGCGTATTTTTTCAGCGTTTCTTCGTCGGCGGTTTTCAGCGTTTCGGCAATGGGGTGATCTTTGTTGATTTCCAGCGCAACCTTTGCTTTTACGCCGTTGCTGCCGGGCATCTGACCGAGCACGCGTTCCATTTCCAGCGAAACGCCGCCCTCGCTGGTCAGGCAGACCGGATGGTTCTTGAGCTTGTCGGTAAAGCGAACCTCGCTGACGCTGTCGCCGATGGCGTTTTTCATGGTTTCAAACAGGGATTTGGCTTCCTCGTTCTGTTTTTTCAGGGCTTCCTTTTCCTCGTCGGTGGAAAGATCGGTTTCATCGGCGCAGACATTGGCAAAGGGCTTTTCGGCGTAGGTCATCATCATTTTCAGCGCGAATTCATCCACCTGCTCGGTGCAGTACAGGATTTCGTAGCCTCTGTCCTTGACCGCTTCGGCCTGGGGCAGCATATCGATTTTTTCTTTGGTTTCGCCGCAGGCGTAATAAATCGCTTTTTGCTCTTCGGGCATACGGGCAACATATTCCTTCAGCGTGACCGGCTTGCCTTCATAAGAGGAGGGGAACAGCAAAAGATCCTGCAAAGAATCTTTATGCGCGCCGTAGTCGTTGTACACGCCGAATTTTAGCTGTGTGCCGAAGGCGGCAAAAATCTTTTCATAGGTTTCGCGGTCGGTTTCCTGCAAATGCAAAAGCTCAGACTTGATTTTCTTTTCCAGCGTGCGGGCAATCAGGCGAAGCTGGTGGTCATGCTGCAACATCTCGCGGGAGATGTTCAGCGAAAGATCTTCGCTGTCGACCAGACCCTTGACAAAGCTGAAATAATCCGGCAGCAGTTCCTTGCATTTTTCGGTAATCAAAACGCCTTTGGAGAACAGCTGCAAGCCCTTTTCATAATCCTTGGTATAATAATTGAACGGCGCGTGCGCAGGGACAAACAGCAGGGCGCTGAAAGTGGCGCTGCCTTCGGTTTTGGTATGGATCACAAGGGCGGGGTCTTCGTAATCAAAGAATTTTTCCTTATAGAAAGCGCTGTATTCTTCCTTGGTGATTTCCTTTTTGTTTTTCTTCCACAGGGGGGTCATGCTGTTCAGCACTTTTTGTTCATAAACCGTCTCGTAGTCGTCGGGGGAGTAGTGGTAATCCTCCGCAGAGGGATCAACGCCCTCCTTCAAACGGGAAGTCGGCATATCCAGGCGGATGGGATAACGGATGTAGTCGGAATATTTCTTGACCAGCGCAGCCAGACGGTTTTCATCCAGAAATTCGCTGTATTTTTCATCGTCGGTATCCTCTTTGATGTGCAGGGTAATGACCGTGCCGACGCCCTCTTTTTCACAGGGGGAAAGGGTGTAGCCTTCCGCGCCGCGGGAATACCAGCGGTATGCGCCGTCGCCGCCGTAGGCGCGGCTTTCGACCGTAACTTCGTCCGCGACCATAAAGGCGGAGTAAAAGCCCACGCCGAACTGGCCGATCACATCGACATCGTCGCCGGTCTGGTTTTCCTTTTTAAAGTCCAGCGAACCGCTTTTTGCGATCACGCCGAGGTTTTTGTCCAGTTCCTCTTCGCTCATGCCGATGCCGTTATCGGCAATGCGCAAAAGGCGTTTTTCCTTATCCACGGAAAGATCGATCACAAAATCGCCCCGCGCCATGCCGACCTGATCATCGGTCAGCGAGCGGAAATAGAGCTTGTCCAGCGCGTCGCTGGCGTTGGAGATCAGCTCACGCAGGAAGATTTCTTTATGGGTATAAATGGAATTGATCATCATGTCCAAAAGTTTTTTGGATTCTGCTTTAAATTGTTTCATCAAATGCACCTTCATTCAAATGGTTTCTAATGGATATGATAACCGTCAAAAAAGAATGTTTTAATAATATTCTGTTAATGGTTTGTGAATTTTAGCACTTTAGTTATTTGAGTGCTAATTTTTTGATCCCCAACCAGACCCTTGCCCCGCCGGATTTGTTCCGGCGGGGCTTTTTTTCTGCCGTGCGTCAAATCAGCTGTTTTTCAGCAGCGACAAGGGTCATCACGCTTTCGGGCGGCAGTGCCGTTTCGCCGCCCCGGACGATCGATTCCGATAAATCGTGCGTCCCGTCTGTCAGCGCCGCAAGGATTTCGCCGCCGGCTTCCAGACAAAGCGGCACGGTTTCCCGGGTGGGATTGATGACGACCGCCGTCACCTTTCCGTCTTTTTTATATGCCAGCGCCTTTACGCGGTCATCGTCTGTCTTTGCCAGCACCCGCACGGCGCCGGGGCGGATGTATTTTGAAAAATTGCCGGTCACAAAATACCGTTTGGTCAGGGAAAAGCTGTGATCCGGCCGGATATAGATCAGTCCGTCGCAATAGCCTTCCCCGGCGACGGCGACCCAGTGCTGCCAGGAAACCGCCCCCAGCACCGTCAGATCCTCCCAAATCGTTTGGGCGGTGACCAGCCCCGACGCCATGCCTTTGTCTGTGCCGCCCTGCATATGGCACCATTCGCTCATGCGGATGGACAGGCCGGGATCGTACCGGTGCAGAAAGCCGGCAAAGCGGCGGGCAAAATCGGTTCGCTTCGACAGCGCTTTTTTCAGAACCGGCGCAGGCAGACAGTAGCTGTGCACATCAATGGCGTCCAGGTGCCGCCGGATCAGCGGATCGGACAGCAAAAACCGGGTATAGGTTTTGTTAAAAAACCGCAAATCGCCCGACTCACAGCCCGACAGCTTCATATCGCCCAGATCTGTCCGGGCGTCCATTTTTTCACAGAACATATGAAAAACACGCCGAACCGAATGCGGCAGATAAAAACAGCCTTCCTGTCCGCCGTTCCATTGCCAGATCGGCTCGTTGACCGGCGAAAAATACCGCAGCGGCACCCCGTCGGCAAGAAAATAAGATGCGATGTCCAGACAGTAATCGGCAAAAGCGCCGTAGTTTTTCGGCGAAAGGTTTTCACGGAAATGCTTGTTTTTATCCTGATGTCCGCCGCCGTTTTTGGTCAGCCAGACCGGCGGGGAGTTGACGAAAAAAATCACTTCCTTTGCGCCGTCCCGAACCGCCTGTTTCATCATGTAAACGGCGTTCGCGTCACGGGTCATATCGTATTTCCCGCCGCCGATGGCAAAGGTGTCGGTGCGCCGGAACGGCGCGTAGTCCCCTTTGGTGATATACCGGGAGCCGCTGCCCAGATTGTAGCGGTAAATCGTCAGCCCGATGCCCCTGACCGGGTCGTGCAAAAGCTGGGATATGCGGTCGCGCACCGCCATGCCGCTGTCGGGGTCTGTGTCTGTCCAGCCGCCGACATTCTGCGCCCACCAGGCGCCGCTTGCGCCAAAGCCTTCCATGGGCTGAAAACATACCGCAGGATCGATTTGCAATTTCATTTGGATACCCTCTTTTCCGAATCAAAATGAATGCCGCTGAAGCGAAAAGCAAAACGGCGTTTGCCAGAACGGCAACTGTCGTTTTCACTGAAAAAAGACGGATTTCTTGCGCCGTTTGCAACAAGTTTACCATAGTTATGAGAAAAAAACAAGAGCGATACCTAACCGCTTTTTTTTAAAAAAAGTTGGCATTTTCCGGCATTTTGTGGTAAAATAAGGATATTCTATCGCAAAGGAGAGCGTATCATGGCGATCTTGATGGACGGAAAAGCGGTTTCCGCCGCTGTACGCGAGGAGGTCGCGCGGGAAGCCGCGGCGCTGACGGAGCAGTACCGCCAGCCCTGTCTTGCTGTGATTCTGGTGGGGGACGACCCCGCATCCGAGGTATATGTCCGCAACAAGCACAAAGCCTGCGAGGCGTGCGGGATCCGTTCGCTGCAATACCATTTGCCCGCGGATACCGATATGCCAACGCTTCTGGCGCTGGTGCAAAAACTGAACAACGACCCGACGGTGGACGGCATTCTCTGTCAGCTTCCGCTGCCGCAGGGGCTCAGTGAAAAGGAAGTGATCCTTGCCATTGATCCGAAAAAGGATGTGGACGCGTTCCACCCGGTCAATACCGGCAGGATCATGAGCGGGGATTACGGCTTTCTGCCCTGCACCCCGGCGGGGATTATGGAGCTTTTGCACCGCTACGGTGTGACTGTCAAAGGGAAAAACTGCGTGGTGATCGGCAGAAGCAACATCGTCGGCAAACCGATGGCAATGCTGCTTTTGAACGAAAGCGGTACGGTGAGTATTTGTCATTCCAAAACGGAAGATCTTGCTTTCCATACCAGAAACGCCGATATTCTGGTCGCGGCGGTGGGCAAGCCCCGTTTTGTTACGGCGGATATGGTCAAAGACGGCGCCGCCGTCATTGATGTGGGCATCAACCGGATGCCGAACGGCAAGCTGTGCGGGGATGTGGATTTTGAAGCGGTGCAGCAAAAAGCCGCCTATATCACGCCTGTGCCCGGAGGCGTTGGGCCGATGACCATCGCCATGCTGTTAAAAAATACCATTACAGCCACCAGAAACCATTGGGAGGAAGAAAAATGAAAATTGGCATCGTCATTGCCGATGAATTTGAATTTGAGCCGTTTTCCGCCTTTGCGAAGACCAAAAACGCCGCTGAAACCCTGTATCACGGCAGAAAAAGTCTTTCGTGGACCGAAAACGGAAAAACCGTCACGGCGGTGCAATGCGGGATCGGCAAGGTCAATGCCGCCGCCGCAGCGGCTTTTCTGATTGCCGACGGAGCGTCGTACCTGCTCAATGCCGGGCTGTCCGGCGCGATCCACGGGCTGCATCGCGGCCAGATCGTCGCGGGGGAAACTTTTCGCGAGTGCGATTTTGATCTGACCCCCATCGGCAGGGCGCTGGGCGAAAAGCCCGACGAACCATCCTGTTTTGCTGCGGACGCCGAGCTGCTGGCGCTGGCGCTGTCTTTGCCGGGCGTCACCGGCGCGCATCTGGGTACCGGCGATCTGTTTCTGGCGGACAAGGCGAAAGGCGCGTTTTTCCGCAAAACCTTCGGTATCGATGCTTTTGATATGGAAACGGCTGCCATCGCATCGGTCTGTCATTTTTCCGGCGTGCCTTTTATGAGCCTGCGGCAGATCAGCGACGATGCGGATGACGCGGCGACCGTGGATTATCAGGGCATGAATGAACAGAAAAAAGCAGATCTGACCGCACTGCTTGCGGCGGTCATCGAAAAACTGTAAAGAACAAGGGAGAATTTTTATGGCTGAATTTTCGTATGAGATTGTGAAAACCATCGGCGTGATTTCGGAGGGTTCCGGCGGCTGGACAAAAGAGCTGAACCTGATCAGCTGGAACGGCAAAGAGCCGAAATACGATATCCGTGACTGGGCGCCTGACCACGAAAAAATGGGCAAGGGCGTGACCCTGACCAAAGAGGACGCCAAAGCCCTGCGGGATCTTCTGGCTGATATCGAGTTTTAAAAACCGCTTGCCGGTTTCTTTTACCTGCGGGAAAAGAAAAACAGCGTTCGCCAGAAAGGACACGCAGAACCCCGCAGGAAAGCATCTTGTTTTGAATCTAATTGGATAGCAGAAAGGCTTTGGCGGCATGGCAGTATCTTTGTGCGGCGCAAATCGCCAAAGCCTTTTTTCCGCCTCCTTTCCCGAAGTCTGCCTGCCTGTCGGGAAAAGGACGGAACGCCCGGTTTTCGCCGGGCTTTCTTTTTTGGGAAAAATTTCATCGAAAATTTTCGATTTCTTTTGACAGCTTTCCCCAAATCTGCTATACTATATTCTGGAAAAAATCGATCAGCCCAAAGGAGGCTTTGCGCGATGTTCTGTCCCGCTTGCGGACGCGCCATTTCTGATTCGTCCCGTTATTGTCCTTATTGCAATGAATATGTGAAAAACGCTCCCCGTGAAGAGCATCGCAAGCCTCTTGAAACCGAGGCGTTCCGCCGCCGGGAAGAGCGCATCGAAGCCATGCGCCGCAGCAACCGCCGCAGAAAACGCCTGTATGGGCTGCTGATCGCTGTCATTGTTTTGATTTTAGCCGCTGTGGCGGTCGCCGCCTTTGTGCAGCATTTCCGCGAAACACATCCCGCCCCGGAGCTGACCACCGAGGAAAAGCGCACCACCGAGCCGCTGACCGCGCCGTCAACCCATGCGGTTTCCGCCGGTCACGATTCCGAAACGCTTGCCGGGTTTGACGAGGCGACGGCGCGCTTTCTTTCCCTGATGGAAACAGGCGTTGACGAGCTGCCGCTGGGCAGCAAGGTGCCTGCGGACGAAGGGTACGGCTCGTTTGCCTATTACGACGAGTCGGACAGCGGGCTGGTGTATATCCTGACCGCCGAAAAGGATCGTGACAGTGCCCGCCTGCGGGAAATCGGCGGCAGTATCGATTTGATTTTGCCCGGCCGTTCCAATTATACTTTTGACGAGCTGAGCGATCTTTTGGGCAGCGCCGTGGAAAAAAGCGGGTCGCAGGTGATCTATTCCGCAGACGGTATGCAGGTGCGTTTTACCGCAGCGTTCGGCGGGGCAGACGGACTGCTGGACGGGTTCCGGTTCACCACCGATGAATCCGCCGATTTGCCAGCCGAAACCACCGAAGATCCCGAACAGGCGCTCCGGGACGACCCCGAGGCGTATTTTAAAAACGAACCCAAAAAAAGCTATGTCGTCAAGACCGAAGGCGGCAAGCTCAATGTGCGTTCCTTTGCCGGAACGGATCATTCCGTTGTGGCGACCCTTGCCAATGGCTCGCGCGTTACCGCGTATGGCTCGTATGAAGGCTGGATGTATATCGAGAGTGAAGACGGGCAAAAAGGCTGGGTGCTGGGCGATTACCTGAGCGAACCGGAAACCCCTGCCGAATAAAGGGCGGGCACGGGAAGGTGCCGCCCTGCAAAGCCAAAGAAAAAGGATACCGCAACCCCCAAGGAGCCCGACAAAGACAAAAAACGATACCACAAAGGCAATGAAAAAACCGCCGTTCCGTTTTTACGGAACAGCGGTTCGTTTTTTATCAGGCTTTGATGATCTGGCGATATCTCTCTTCCAGCTCAGCAAAATGGGTGTAATTTTCAGCCTTTATCAACACCCGGCGCGCATCCAGATAGGGCTTCGCGCAGCGGGTATAATTCAGCCGTGCGTCCTGTTCGGCGCGGATCTTCTTATTCAGAGCGGCAAAGTCTTTCTTCAGCGCTTTGATCTGCGCCTGAATCTGCTTTTTCGCCGCTTTGTCTTTCTTTTCGCCGGCGTCAAACAGCGCTTTGTAGAGCTCGTCCTCTCGTTTGTCGTACTCGTCCTCAATGGCGAACAGTGCATTCAAAGGAGCGTCATCGGGCTTTTGAATAGCCTGTCCGTTGGGATAGTATTTGTTCAGATACTTGCGGGCGGTCAGACGGGTGCGGCAGAAGTAAATGCGGTACCGGCGGTATTCCTTTTCTTCCTCGGTGCCCTTCGGCAGCGCCTTTGCTTCTTTCAATTCGGCGCGCAGTTCGGCGACTGTGAATTTTCCCAGCCCTGCCAGTCCTGCTTCGCTGATGGCTTTTGCATCGTCTACCTGACGCATACCGATGGCGCTGTTGTAGTAATCCAGTTCGTTCAAAACATAGGGCGCCAGCTCGATCTCGCGGTTCCTGTCGGCAATTTCCCGACGGTGCTTTTTCGCTTCGGCAATGGCAGCGGCGTTTTTCGCCTTTTTGGCGTTTTTCAATTCCTCTTTGTCGAAAACTTCTTTTTCACAGCCGGAAAGCGCACGGGCTTCGTCTACCATTTCCACGACTTCGCGCAGGCTTTCGTCGCTGAGCTTGTCGTTGCCGAAGTCCTCAAAGAAGGCGCGGATCTTCAGCACCTTCACCATGCCCTGCTGTTTGCGTTCGGTCAGGTCATAGAAGAAATACGGGAAAACATTGATGAAAGCGCCGGCAATGGATGCGATAATCAATACCCCGCATACCGTTTGCAGCACATCGCCGTCATACAGGGCGAAATAAACCGAGCTGGAGGTATCGGCGGCTTCGATGACATCGCGAACGACCGTGCCGTTGCGCAGGGTCTTGTTCATGATTTCCGGATCCGCCAGCACCCGTGCGGCGGTGGCTTCATTGATGCCGAATTTATCATACAGCAAATTGACGATGCCGCTGCTGGCGACGGTGATCAGACCGCCGACAGCGGTGATGGTCGAGAACATACCGTCGATGCGTTCGCCGCTGACATACTGTTGATAGTCGCGGATATCGGCGTTGATGGAGGGGGTCAGGATCTGCATGAAAGCGTTCATCAGGTTGTTCATCCAGTAGCAGACCACCAGCAGGATCAGCGGGATCCAGGTTTCGATGGCGGCGGTGGATTCACCGGTCATGTCGATGATACGCACCACCGGGAACATCAGCGCGATAAAGAGGATGTTCATCACATTGGTGCCGATCAGCACAAAGCGTTTGCCCCATTTGCGGATCGCGAAGGGCGCAAGCAGCATGCCCACAAGGCCGGCGTTCTGGCAGATCAGGGTGATGAACGCGTTGACCGAGCCGGAGCAGACGCCGCCGTAGTTATACAGCCAGTTCAGAATCACGCTCATGGAAGATTCCAAAAAACCGAGCCAGGTCGCCATGGCAATGACCCAGAAATATTTGTTGCGCAGAACCTCGCGCAGGGAATCGATAAAGCGGATCTGAATGACATGGGTTTTCGCCTGTACGATCTTTTCTTTGGTGTTGGCGTACACAACGATGCTCAGGATAACAGAAACGATGGCGATGGGCGGGTAGATGTAGCGGTACAGCCGGATATCGTACAGGTTGTTATTGGTCAAAAACTGGGCGAAAATCGGCATGGCAAGGCTTAAAACCGACGGCGCAAGGGAATACACAACGCCCTTGATGGTGGCAACATCGGCGCGTTCCTGGGTGTCGGGAGAAAGGACATGGATCAGGTTGTCGTAAGCCTCGGTAAAGAAATAATAAAAGAACTGCTGAATGAAGTTGAACAGCAAGATCAGCGCGCAGGTGACAACATAGGCTTTTTCCTCGCCGAAGATGGTGCCCGAGCCGAACAGAGAACCGAACTGCTGATAGGGGAACCACACGAAAAGGATGGTCACGATGGCGGAGGGAATGCCCATTTTCACGATGTAGGGGCGGTATTTACCCTCTTTGCTGCGGGTGTTGTCGATGATGTTGGCGCGGATTCCGGACAGCGGAATATTGACCAGAACAGAAATAAAGTACATGATGTACACATGCAGGGGCTTTACGCCCAGCGCGTTGCCGATCAAAACATTGGTCGCGCTCAAAATCATGTTGGTCGCCATGACCGCCAGGAACTTGACGCCGATTCCGCCCCCCGCGTAGGAAAGAATTTCCTTGTAGGGCATATACCGTCCTTTGGGCGGCTCGTTCCAGTGTGCGCGCACATTGCGCACCAGCGTTCCGATCTTGGAGGAACCGGACTTGCTTGCTTTTTTTGCCGCATCAGCGGCTTTTTTCTTAGCCACGCTCTCGCCTCTCTGTTTGTTGATTTTTGTCCGTAAAAATCCGCGCCCGGAAAACGAAGGCGCGGGGACAAATAGAATATGAATAAATCATAACATAATCTGAAAAAAAATGCAAGGGAAATAATTCGCGGCTGCCGCTGTTTCTTCCGCCGTTGACAGCGCCCGAAAAAGAGATTATACTTGTAGCGGAAAAATTTCCTGTTTCGGAGGAACGGTTATGGTTTGGTTTTTGCTGCCTCTGGCGGCGCTCTGCCTGTGGGGCGTGCGCTTCAGCGGAAAGGGATTTCACGCGGATTATATCGCCCCTGCTTCCAGTACCGCAGTCAATGGGGTGTTCACTGTGCTGGTTCTGATGCACCACATCCAGTCCAGCGGCGCGTATGCCGGCGCGGGGATCTGGGACGATCTGCTGATCCGCTACATCCATCTGTCACAGCTGATCGTCGTTCCCTTCCTGTTCTTTTCGGGGTACGGCGTCGCCGAATCGCTGAAAAACAAACCGGGGTACCTGCTGTCCATGCCGAAAAACCGGATCGCAAAAACCTGGCTGCATCTGACCTTGTCGCTGGTGCCGTATTTTCTGCTGAACCTGATCCTGGGCGAAAAAATGGGCGTGGCGCAGGTGCTGCTGTCCACCGTCGGGTGGGACAGCCTGGGCAACAGCAACTGGTTCATGTTTGTGATCCTGGCTTTGTATGTGCTGACCTTCCTTTCTTACCTTCTGGCGAAGCAAAAAAAGATCCCGTCGGCTGTCCTGCTTTCGGTTTTGACCTGTCTGTTGACCGCGGCGCTGATCGCGGCGGGCAAGGAAAGCTATTGGTGGAACACCGCCGTTTTCTTCCCGCTGGGCGTCTGGTATTCCTATTTAAAAGATAAAATAGAAGCGATTCTGCAAAAAAGCAACAAAACCTACTGGTGTTTTCTGGCGCTGTTCGCCGTTCTCTTTGTCGGAGCGCATCTGCTCTTTTGCAAAACGCAAAAAATCTTTTTCTTTATGGCGGACGGCTGTTTTATGATGGCGTTTCTGCTGACGGGGCTGATGAAATTCAAAATCGGCAATCCCGTCCTGCTGTGGCTCGGCAAAAACCTGTTCGGCGTTTACATCCTTCAACGGCTGCCGATGCGCCTTTTTGAACATTTCTCGATATCGCTGAACCCGTATCTGTATACGGTTCTCGTGGCTGCCTGCGCGCTTTTGCTGGCATGGCTTTTCGGCTTGCTCTTGTCGGTGATCGACCGTAAGCTGTTTGCAAAAAAGAAAAAACCGGCCGTTTGAACCACCGTTCATCTTTTGGGGAGGGGAGGGGTTTTGCGTGTCGCTTTTGCTGATCCCTGTATTTTTATGCGTGCTGCCGCGCCTTCGCTTTTCGGGCAGGGCGTTTCAGCCCGCGCCGCTCTGCCGCGAGCAGACGGATGCGCTCAAGGGCTTTTTTGCGCTGCTGGTTCTGCTTTCGCACAGCGCCTACAGTTATGATATCTATTATTTGATGCAGACCCGTCCGCGCACCTTCTATTTTTTTGACCAGCAGATCGTCGCGCCGTTTTTGTTCTTTGCCGGTTATGCGCTTTGCGAGTGCATCCGCGAAAAGCCATCCTACCACGGCAAACTGCCGCTGCGGCGGATCGGCTCCTTTGCGGCGGCGGTTCTGGCGCTGAACGGGCTGTCGCTGCTTTTCGCGGTTCTGATCGGCGAAACGCCCGACGGCAAAACCGCGCTGCTCAGCCTGATCGGTTTGGCAAAACCCTATGAAAGCCGCCTTGGCAGCGTCGGCTGGTTCGCCGTGATCGTTTTCCTGCTATATCTTCTGACGGGGCTGTCCCTGCGTCTCTTTCCCCAAAAGCGCCGGGCGGCGATCCTCTGGCTCAGTCTGGTTTGCGTCGGCTTGTATGTGCTGCTGCGCCTGCTGTCGCTTCGGGATTTCTGGTACAATACGCTGTTGTTTTATCCGGCGGGCTTTTGGCTGTCGGAAGGGAAAAAACCGCTTTTTGCCTTCCTGCAAAAAAGCAACGGCCGCTTTGCCGCCCTTTGCGCCCTGTCGCTGGGGCTGTACCTGCTGTTTTATTTCTGGTACCGCCGTACCGCCGGGCAGACGGCGTTTACGCTGATGTGCGTTTTCCTGCTTGCCATGCTTGTTTTGCTGTCGCAGAAAATCGCCCTTCGCAGCCGCCTTCTGCTTTTTGCCGGCCGGTATGCGCTGGGGCTGTATCTGTTCCAGTCCATTCCGATGAAATGTCTGGAATTGGCGGAACAGCACGGGGTTTTTGCCGCACTGCCGGCGGCGCTGTCGGACGGTCTGGGCAAGCTCGACGCGTATGGGTACGCCGTCGCAGCCGCCATTTTGACCTTTTTGCCTTTTGTACTTTATTCATGGATGATCCGTGGGAGGAAAGCGCATGACACTGCCCAATGAATCCGGAAAACTGACCGCAACTTCTCTGCGCCTTGTCGCCTGTTTTACCATGCTGATCGATCATATCGGTGCGGCGCTTTTCCCGCAGGCAACGCTTTTGCGTCTGGTGGGAAGAATCGCCATGCCGATTTTTTGTTTTCAAATCACCGAGGGCGCGCGCCATACCCGCAACCGGGGGCGCTACCTGCTGCGGCTGCTGCTTTGCGGCGTGCTGTCAGAACTGCCGTTCAATATGGTGGTCAGCGGAACGGTTTTCGATCCGCAGCACCAGAATGTGCTTTGGACGCTCTCTCTGGGACTGGCTGCGATTTTTGCCTGTGACGAAATTCGGAAAAAGTGCCCCGGCAGAGGCGGCGTGCTGCTTTGCCTGCTGCCGTGGCTGGGCGCCTGCGTTCTTGCCGAAGGTCTGCTGACCGATTATGGCTGTCTCGGCATTTTGATGATTGCGTCTTTCGCGTATTTGCGGAACCATCCGGCGCTTCTGGTGGCTGCTCTGGCTGTCATTGCCGGCCCCGGTGTGATGATCCGCGACGGCTTTTTCGGCGTGCCGCTTGAGATTTTCGCTTTGCTGGCGTTTTTCTTCCTGTTCCGGTACAACGGAAAAAGAGGCGCCGGCGGCAAAGCCGTTCAGGTTTTCTTCTATGCTTTTTACCCCGTCCATTTGCTGATCCTGGGGCTGCTTCGGCTGTTTTTGGCGTAAGGGCTACTGTTTGTCCCGCATATCAAGGATGCGGATAAGCTCAAAAAGCAATGCGGGAATGTACACCGCGCCGACACATTCTTTCGCGCAAAACAAAAGCTCGCTGCACAGGAACATCCCTTCGTAATAATCGAAAAGAAAACCTGCCGAAACAGCGGCTGCCAGCGCTTTTATGTACAGCAGCAGGATGATGATCGTCCCTATGCGCATCAGATAGCGTGAAATCGGATTGATATTGCGCACCATTTGCAAAATTTCTTTTTTGCGCGTTTGCCGCGTTTCCCGGCTCTGCCGTTCGGTTTTGTTTTTCTGCATAGTCTCACCCCTTCTTATCATACGACCGCCGCCGGGGGCGGTGCAACCCGCAAAATATGGGAACGGCCGGTTGGCGCGCCGCAAGGCGAAGGTTCCGCCGGAAGGAGAACGCCCGCGCCTGCTGTTCTGTCGTTTTTTACCGGAAAAGGAAACGGTTTCAGCAAAAAAACAACCGTCACCGGAGGGTGACGGTTCATCAGGCAGAAAAAGATTCTTGTTCTGCCTGATGTCAGACTGCGAGACATGAGGCTGAAAAAAGGCTTTGGCGATTTGAGCCGTACAAAGGTACTGCCATGTCGCCAAAGCCTTTCAGTCAATTATAAGAGATTCCTTTTTTTTCTGTTTATCAATAGCAGAATGATCGATCCGGTTGTGCTGAACATCCTTTTTTCTTTTCTTTGGCGGTTCAGCCCCCTTGATCGGCAGTCTGGACCGTCACCGGAGGGGGACGGCTGCTTTTTTTATGGCTCTGCTCTGTCAGCCTGAAAGCCGAAGCGTTTGGATTCTTGACAGAACGGAAGGATCTGTCACTTTGTCCCGTTCAGCCCGTCCGGCAGATCCGTGCGGTAGACCTCTGTCCAAAACATCTCGGATCCCCCGCTGCTGGTGGTGTAAATTTTTCCGCTTTCCAGCCCGACGGCAATGCGCAAGGCGTTTCTTGCGTCCGCCGTTGTCAGCGTGCCGTCCAGATCTGTGTCACTCAGATAAAAAAACCGCTTGCCTTCGCTTTGGTCTTTGGGCGCAGCATCCAGGCCGACCGCATAACGCAGGATCGCGCGCGCATCGGCAGTGGCAGGGGAAAAAGGCACCTCCAAAATTACATCGGTCAAAAGAACGGGTTCTGTTGCCGCCGGGAACGGCGGATAAACCGCCTGAACGGCGTCAAGAGACAGCAGACCATCCAGTTGATCGGGCGTGGTTTTCAGCATGACAACCGGATAGTCCGTACAGGCGGCAACGATCTTTTCCGCGTTTTCTCCCAGCAGAAGCGCCGCCGCATCCGGTGAATACCGGTCTTTTTCAAATACCACGGTCAGATAACAGTCCCCCTGTGCGGAGCGGATCTCATCGCGCAGAGCCGGACGGATCTTTTCCGTCGTTTCCCGGTTCTGGCTCGTTTCATAAAAATATTTTCCGTAAAAATCGGCATACACGCGAAAATATTCGTTTTCCAAAAAAGAGACAGGCACGCCGTCGACTGCCATGGTCGAATGGTACCAGCAGTTCTGTTCCTTTTCCGGGGTCTGCGCCTGCGCGGGTACGGCTGCTCCAATGGGGAAAAGCGCCGCCAGAGAAAGAGACAGCGCGGCCGATAACAGTTTTCCAATGGTTTTCATTTTTTTCTCCTCCAAATAATTATACTGGGAAAGACGCCTGACCGCTGCCGGAAAGGGTATTTTTCCCTGTCTGTTCAGCGCAGGGAGTTCCGGTATGCGGAAAAGGGTTTTTTCCCTTCCTTCCTTCCTTCCTTTTCTTCCTTCCTTACGGTGGGTTCTTCTTCTTTTCCGGGGCGGTTTTGCCCTTTCGCAAAAGGGAAACCGAACATCATCTCCTTTCTGAATTCGGATTCTGCAATAAAAGTATACCAAATCTTTTCTGCTATTTCAACTATTTTATTAAAAAAAGCAGAAAAATTTCCTTTTTTTGCCATTGTTTTCCGGCACAGACGACCGGAACGCCGGTATATCGAACAAAAACCGCCGAAAAAAAACGGCAGCCGTCTGAAACATCCTGCCGCCGTCGGGGAAGCGAACCATCGAAGACACCGGCTTTCCCCGGCTTGGTCTTCGCATGACCGGCAAGTCCTGTGCGCCCGCCCCGTATTTTTGCGGCGCCGGCATGACCACGCATTGACAACCGGATTCCGTTCGGCTACAATAAGAGCAGCCCCGTCTGTCGTTAGACGCGTGCAAGCGCGGCGCGTTTTGTTCCGTTGCAGATGGGCAATCGGTTGCTTTTCAGGGTCTGTTCCCCCGCTTGTCCGGGACGGACAGATCCGCGCAGCCCGCAAATACTGGAAAGGTGAGCGCATTGAGCGACATAGGAATTTCATCTGCCTGTTATTATCCGCTTTTAACCGAAAAGGCCTTTCGCCGGGTCTGTGAAACCGGCGCAAAGACTGCCGAAATTTTTTTCAACGCCGAATCGGAGTTGAAACCGGATTTTCTTGCCGAGCTGAACCGCATTCGGGATTTTTACGGCGTAAAAATCGCATCGATCCATCCGTTTTCTTCTTTTATGGAATCGAACCATCTGTTCAGCCTGTATGAGCGGCGGTTCTGGGATACGCTGGAGCTGTACCGCCGGTTCTTTGAAGCGGCGCAGACGCTGGGCGCGCCGGTTTTTGTTGTCCACGGCATCAAAAAGATCAGCAAATCTCCGGACGAACTGTATTTTGAACGCTACCGGATCCTGATGGACGAGGCGAAAAAATTCGGCGTCACCTTCGCGCAGGAAAATGTGGTGCTGCACCGGGGCGAAAGCCCGGATTATCTGTTGAAAATGAAAGACGCGCTGGGGGAAGATTTCCGCGTGGTCTTTGATTTGAAGCAGGCAAGGCGGGCGCAGGTCGATATTTTCCCGGCGCTGCAAAAGCTCGCGGGGCTGGTCTGTCACATTCATGTCAGCGACGGTTCGCAGGCGCGCGACTGCCTGCCGCCGGGGGAAGGCAGCTTTGATTTTGCGCGGCTGTTCCGCGTGATGGCGGCTTGCGCTTATCGCGGCGATTACATCATCGAGCTGTACAGCGACGGCTACGCCAGTGAAAAACAGATCACGGATTCCCTTGCTTTTTTAAAGGAAAAGCAGACCGCGGCGCTCGCGGATTGTTCGTTTAACGAAAAACAAAAAAACTGAAAAAAGGTGTTGACAAACGCCGCTGAATGGTGTATAGTATAGAGCGTCGCAAGACAAACGCCGTAAGGCAAGTTAATCGGGAGCATAGCTCAGCTGGGAGAGCATCTGCCTTACAAGCAGAGGGTCACAGGTTCGAGCCCTGTTGTTCCCACCACATTTGGCCCGGTAGTTCAGTTGGTTAGAACGCTAGCCTGTCACGCTAGAGGTCGACGGTTCGAGCCCGTTCCGGGTCGCCAAAACTTGCCTCTGTAGCTCAGTTGGTAGAGCAGAGGACTGAAAATCCTCGTGTCGTTGGTTCGATTCCGACCGGAGGCACCAGTTTTGCTAACTTGCCTTACGGGATTTGCGGATGTAGCTCATCTGGTAGAGCGCCACCTTGCCAAGGTGGAGGTAGCGAGTTCGAGCCTCGTCATCCGCTCCATCAACTGACTTACCCCGTCGTAAGTCTTTTTTTATCTCATTTTCTTCCAAGTCAATACGGCGCCATAGCCAAGTGGTAAGGCACGAGTCTGCAAAACTCCTATGCCCCGGTTCAAATCCGGGTGGCGCCTCCAATGCGGATGTAGCTCATCTGGTAGAGCGCCACCTTGCCAAGGTGGAGGTAGCGAGTTCGAGCCTCGTCATCCGCTCCAAATCAGCCGCCCGGTGTGGGCGGCTTTTTGTTTGCCGCCAAACCGCAGGACATGATTTTTTGTTTTGTCAAAAAAATTCAAGACAAATTCAATCATCTGTGTTACAATAGAAAAAAGAATCCATTTTTCCGAAATGCGGCGGTGAGTGTATGCGCGTTTTAATTATAGAAGATGAATATGCGCTGGCGGATGTGCTGAAAGCAACGCTGGAGCATGAAAATTATACAGTCGATATCGCGACCGACGGCGAAGAGGGCTACGAGCAGGGGCTGACCGGCATTTACGACATCATCATACTGGATGTGATGCTGCCGAAAATGAACGGTTTCACGGTGCTGAAAAAGCTCAGAGAGGAAAAAATCACCTCTCATGTGGTGATGCTGACTGCCAAATCCGAGCTGGACGACAAGGTCAAGGGGCTGGACTTCGGCGCGGACGATTATATGACCAAGCCCTTTCAGACCCGCGAGCTTCTGGCGCGGCTGCGCGCGGTGTCGCGGCGCAAGGGCGAATTGTCCGACAGCCGGGTGCTGCGGTTCGGCGACATCGAGCTGGATACAAAAGCGATGGAGCTGACGAACAGAAACAGCGGGGCGTCCATCAAACTGGGCGCAAAGGAGTTCCAGCTGCTGGACTACCTGATGCGCAACAGCAGCCAGATCTTGACCCGCGAACAGATCGCCGAAAAGATCTGGGGCTTTGACAGCGACGCGGAATACAATAATGTGGAAGTCTATATTTCCTTTTTGCGTAAAAAAATCAATTTCATCGGCGCTTCGTGCCGCATCAAAGCGGTGCGTGGGGTCGGCTATATCATGGAGGAAGCGTCGTGATCAAAAAACTGCGGTTCCGTATCGTGCTGGTGGTGTCGCTGATCCTGTTCCTGGTTTTCGCCGCCCAGCTTGCCACGCTGAATCTGATCAATTATCAGAACAAACGCCGGGACGCCTGTCTTTCGGCGGAGCTGCTGGCAAAAAAATTCAACGCCTTCAGTCAGGAAAATACCTCTTTGGAGCAAATGCCCGATTACATTGCCCCGGAGGGGTATCTTGTGCTGTTTTTTTCATCCGAGGGGCAGATTCAGGCGATCGTGTCGGGTGGCGATTGCTCGCTGAGTGAAAAGGAAATGGACGCCTGTGTGCGCGCGGCGTATGCGAGCGGAAAAACCAGCGGGACGGCGCGCGAGATGTTTTTTGCCATTGAGCAGTCCCCGGCAGGGGACATTCTGGTGCTGACAGACCGCACGGGTCTGCGCGAATCCATGCGCCAGATCCGCCTGTTGTCGCTGGCGGTCACGCCGTTTGCGGCAGGGCTGTCCATTTTGCTGGCGTATCTGATTGCCCGTCAGATCGTTTTGCCGGTGGAAAAGAGTTTTGAAAAGCAAAAGCAGTTCATTTCCGACGCCGGTCACGAGCTGAAAACCCCGCTGACGGTCATCGGCGCCAATGCGGATCTTCTGGAAAGCGAGATCGGCGACAATAAATGGCTGGAATACATCCGTTCCGAAACCGCCCGCATGAACGGGCTGGTCAAAAGCCTGCTGACCCTTGCGCGTATGGAAAACACCGAGCCGCCCGATACGGTCAAAAGCAATTTTGATATCAGCAAAACCGTTGAGGAAATGACGATGGTCTTTGAAAGCGTCATTTATGAAAACGAGCTGACCCTGACAACCGAGATCGAGCCCGCCGTGTTCCTGCGCGGCAGCCGCGACGAAATCAAACAGCTTGTTTCGATCCTGATCGACAACGCGGTCAAACACTGCAAAAAAAACGGCGTGATCACCGTATCCTTAAAGCGGGGCAAGAATAAAAACCGCGTGCTGCTGTCGGTTGCCAATCAGGGCGACCCGATCCCCGAAAACGAGCGCAGCCGCATTTTTGAGCGTTTTTACCGCGCGGACGAATCCCGCTCCGGCAGCGAGAACCGGTTCGGGCTGGGGCTTGCCATTGCCAAAGCCATTACCGAACGCCACCGCGGGCAGATTTCTGTTGACTGCCGGGACGGCGTGACCGTCTTTACCTGTCAGTTCTGAGCCGTGCGGCGCCAACGGAAAAAAACTTTATAATTTATCCATTGCCTTTTGCCGTTTGTATGCGTTATAATAATTACAATTGTGTTTAGCGGAATATTTTACCGTCGGAGGGAAAGTATGAAAGAATCCGTTATAAAATTCGTGAAGGATAAATTGCATAAGGTATGGCACATCGAAAACTTTCGCGATCTGGTTTTCGGCTGCGCCGAACGGTATAAAAAGCAAACCGCCTTCCGCCTGATGGAAAACGGTAAAAGTGTTACGGTCAGTTTCGAGGATCTGTGCCGGGACTACCGCCGGCTGTGCTCGTCTTTTTTTGAAAAAGGACTGGAAGGCGCTTCGATCGCCGTTATGGGAAAAAACAGCTACGCCTGGGCGCTGACCTATCTTGCCGCTGCCACCGTCGGCGTTGCCGTCCCGATCGATAAGGAGCTGTCCGGCGAGGACATCGATCATTTTCTTGCCGAAGCGCGCTGCAAAGCGGTGATCGGCGACCGCAAGCTGCTGGATCGCATCACCAAACAGGAAGGCGTGCTGTACGCCGCCACAGACGAAGCGCAGGGGGAGGAAATGACCGTCCGTTCCCTGACGGCGCGGGGCGAGTATTATTATGTTTCCACCGGGAAAAAGATCGACTCTTTCCCCATCGACCGGGAGAAAATGAGCATTTTGCTTTTCACTTCCGGCACCACCGGCAGCGCAAAGGGTGTTTGCCTGTCACAGAAAAACATCTGCGCCAACATCCTTTCCACTGCCCAAACCGTCAAGGCTTCCCCCAGCGACAGCGTGCTTTCGCTTTTGCCGCTGCATCATACCTATGAGTGCACCCTTGGGTTTCTGCTGATCCTCTACTGGGGGGCGTCCATCGCCTATTGTTCGGGGCTTATGCAGGTCGCCAAAGAGCTGACCCAGTATTCCCCGACGGTGCTTTTTGTTGTGCCCGCCATTTTGGAATTTATGCTCAAGCGCATCAAAAAAGAGGTCGTCAAGGGCTGCCCCGAGCGGTATAAAAGCGTGTTTTCCGAGCTGCCGCTGCGAAAGGCGCTCAAAAAAGTGCCGCTGCCTGTTGCCCTGATTATTAAAAAGAAAATTCGCGCTTCCCTCGGCGGCAAGCTGCGGATGTTCATTGTCGGCGCAGCGGCGGTCAGTGCCGAAACCATCGAAGAGTTTTACAGCCTGGGTATTATCACCCTGCAAGGCTACGGACTGACCGAATGTGCGCCCCTGCTGGCGGGGAACAGCGATTTTATTTTCAATCCCGAATCGACCGGCGTGGCGATCCCTGGGGTCGAGCTGCGCATTTTGCATCCCAATGCCGAGGGCGTTGGCGAAATCATTGCCCGGGGCGATAATATCATGCTGGGGTATTACCACGACGACGAAGCCAACCGCAGCGCCTTTGTGGATGGGTTTTTCCGCACCGGCGACCTGGGACGGATCGATGAAAACGGCTTCCTGTATATCACCGGCAGGCTGAAAAATGTCATCGTCACCTCGAACGGAAAAAATATTTACCCCGAAGAGCTGGAAACGCGCATCAGCGAGCATGACGACATTGAAGAAGTGCTGGTCGTTCCTTCCACCGATCATCAGGGGGATGTTTGCGTCAAAGCAAAGATCTTCCCCAACCGCGACAAGATCAAGGCGGTGCTGGGGCACCTTCCCAGCGCCGAAGAGATTACCGATCTGGTCAAAAAGATCGTAGACAATGTCAACAAAAAACTGCCCGCTTACAAGCAGATCAAAAAAGTGGAAGTGCTTTCCGAAAAGCTCGAAAAAACCACCACCCAAAAGATCAAGCGCTTCGGAAAGAACCTCAGCGACGACCCCGATCCTGCCGCCGAAACGCCGGCGGAGGAAGCCGCCTCGGAACAAAAGGATGTTTCCGCCTGAGACGGTCCCGAAAAATCGAAAACAGGAAATTGACAGTACCTCTCCCTTCTGTTATGATAAAAGAAAGATTTTTTTCTTTTGGAAGGAGAGGTTTTTTTCATGCGAAAACGAAAAATATCGGCATTGCTGACAGCGCTTGCCGTCCTTTTGTCATCGCTGGTGCTCGTGCCGGTTCAGGCGGCGCAGCTCCCGGCGGGGGACGGAACGCAGAGCAGCCCTTATCGGATCACAACAATCGACGAACTGTCCTTTGTCGCTGATTTCCCGGAAGCGTATTACCGGCTGGAAAACGACCTGACATTGCCGTCCACCTGGCGCGCTCTGGATATTCGCTTCAGCGGATTGTTCGACGGCAACGGATACCGGATCAGCCTGGCTTCCCCCGTTTCCGCCAGCCGCGGCGGGCTTCTGTTTTACGGCAACAGCGGTACGATCCGCAATCTCATTGTCTCCGGGCAGATCACCGTCCGAAATTCCCGTCCTTCTCAATTGGAATCTTCCCTGCTTTGCGACTATAACGGCGAAACCGGCGTTATTGAAAACTGCGTGGCGGAAGGCTCGCTCACTTTTTCCCGCACAAAGGGGGTCAGCGGCGCTTTCTATGCCGGCGGTCTGGTTACGACGAACAGCGGCACCATCCGCAACTGCTATTCGCGCGTGGATATCGCCTATTCGTACCCGACCTCTGACACAACGCAAAGTTATTCCGCGTATGTCGGCGGCATTGCCGGTTATACCAGAGGGGGAGAAATCAGCAATTGTTATTATGCCGGCTCCTTTGACGGCAGACGGGGACTGTACCCCATCACCTACCGCTCTTCCTCTGCGACGGACGCTGTTTTCAGCGGCAATTTCCACGACAAAGACCTGACGGGGTATGATTCCATCAATACGATTACCACGCCCAAAAGCTCCCTTGCCATGACCATGCGTCAGACTTATGCGGACTGGGATTTTGTTTCTGACTGGCGTATGGCGGAAAGCGTCAACGACGGGTATCCCTTCCTTGCCATGGAGCGGCGGTACGCGGCGGAGCTGATCGGTCTTTCCCTGTCTGAATCCGCGCTTTCTCTTTCTGTCGGCGAAACGGCGGTGCTGACGCCGGTTTTCGACCCGCCCCATGCTTCCCAGCAGTCGGTGCTTTGGCGGAGTGAAGATCCATCGGTCGTGTCGGTGCAGAACGGTGTGGTTACGGCGCTGTCGGCGGGGGCAACAGCTGTCGTGGTGCAAACCGAAAACGGCGCGTTCTCCGCAAGCTGTGCCGTTACCGTAACAGAACCTACGACTGTACCACCCACGACGGTGCCTCCCACGACGGAGCCCCCCACAACGGTACCGCCCACAACGGCGCCGCCTGTGACCGAGCCCTCCGCTGACGCAGCGTTTACCTTCCGTCTGGAAGACGACGGAACCCTTGCCATCACCGGGTATACCGGTTCGGATACCGCCGTTGTCATTCCTGACCGGATCGGCGGCGTCCCGGTTACCGAAATTGATTCGCAGGCGTTTGCCAATCAGCAAAACATCACTTCTGTTTTGATTCCGGCGAGCGTGACCGATATCGAATCGGATGCGTTTCTGTTCTGTTCCTCCCTTGCCGCCTTTTCCGTGGATCCGGCGAACCGGTTCTACAGTACCGATGAAAACGGCGTGCTGTTCAATCAAAACAAAACCGAACTGGTGCTGATGCCCGCTGGCGCCGCCCTGACCTCGTATGCCATTCCCTCGGGGGTCACGGAAATCGACAGCCACGCGTTTTTCTTCTGTGCCGGACTGACTTCCGTTGCTTTTCCGCAGACCCTGCGTGAAATCGGGGACTATGCTTTCTATGGCTGTTCCGGTATCGGCGAAGCCTTTTTGCCGGATGGCTTGCGTGAGGTTGGCGAATTCGCTTTCGGAAGTTGTTCCGCCTTGCAGGAAATCTCCCTGCCTGTTTCTCTTCAGCAGGTCGATGACGGCGCGTTTATGGGTTGCGATGCGCTGGCAACGGTTTACTATGCCGGAACGGATCCGCAATGGAACGCCGTAACGATCGGAATCGATAATGATTGCCTGCTGCGGGCAAACCGCGTCAACCGGAATCCACCGGTCACCGATCCGACCACCCAGCCCACGACCGAACCGACCACTGCGCCGACCACCCAGCCCACGACCCAGCCGACCACCGGGGTGCCCGAGCCTTCCGGCACCCAGCCCCAGCCGGCATATGCCATCGGCGATGTGAACGGTGACAGCGATGTGACCACCGCCGATGCGCGCCTTACCTTACGCGCCGCCGTGGGACTGGAAAAACTGAGCATTACCCAATCGCTGGCAGCGGACGCCGACCGGGACGATCATATCCGTTCTTCCGATGCCCGCCTGATTCTTCGGGTCGCAGTCGGATTGGATCGTTTCGCCTGATTCGCCGGTTCTTCGCCGCGAAAAGCGCCTGTTGATCCGCTGAAAAAAAGAAGAAAGGGGGCTGTCGCAAACTGGATTCATCCAAGAGCGGCAGTCCTTTTTTTGAGTTAAAAGATAGAGAAAAGAAAAAACACCGTTCCGATCGGTCGGTGTTGGGTATAGATGTACAGAGGTCGGTCAGAATCGGCCTCTTTTTGCTTTGATATTCCGTTCGTTTTCTGTCGTTATGCTGTCATTTTTTCAAATAATGAC
>CALWIU010000034.1 GCA_944380845.1 uncultured Clostridia bacterium
TTACTTCGTCGCCGACATTGACGCAGTCTTCCACACGCTCAACGCGTTTGACATCCAACTGGCTGATATGAACCAGTCCTTCCTTGCCGGGTGCGATTTCGACAAAAGCGCCAAAGCTCATCAGCCGGGTGACAACGCCCTTATAAATGGCGCCTACCTCCGGGTCGTTGGCAATGGTTTCTACCATATTCAATGCGCGCTGTGCGTCTTCCAGCTCAGTAGAAGAAATAAAGATGCTGCCATCCTCTTCGACATCGATCTTACAGTTGCATTCCGCACAGATTTTTTGAATGACTTTACCCTGTTTGCCGATCACATCGCCGATCTTATCCGGATCGATCTTAGTGGTCAGCATTTTGGGTGCATATTTTGACAATTCGGCGCGCGGCTCAGAAATCACCGGCAGCATAACTTCATCAAGAATATAATTTCTTGCTTTATGGGTCTTAGCAAGCGCTTCCTTGATGATAGCGGGCGTCAGACCATGAATTTTCAGATCCATCTGAATGGCGGTGATGCCTTTCTTTGTACCGGCAACTTTAAAGTCCATATCACCGAAGAAATCTTCCAGACCCTGAATGTCAACCATCGTCATAAAACGATCACCTTCTGTGATCAAGCCGCAGGAAATACCCGCAACAGGCGCTTTGATCGGCACGCCAGCCGCCATCAGCGACAGGGTGGAACCGCAGACAGAACCCTGAGAGGTAGAACCATTCGAGGACAGGACCTCAGAAACCACACGGATGGTATAGGGGAACTCTTCGACAGAAGGAATCACCGGCAGCAATGCGCGTTCCGCCAGCGCTCCATGACCGATTTCGCGGCGGCCGGGGCCTCTGGACGGACGGGTTTCGCCAACAGAGTAAGAGGGGAAATTATAGTGGTGAATATAACGCTTGCTGGTTTCATTGTCGATGCCATCCAAAAGCTGAGCATCTGCCATGGATCCAAGTGTCGTCACAGACAAGACCTGCGTCTGTCCTCTGGTAAACATACCGGAACCATGTACACGGGAAAGCAAGTCGATCTGAGCGTTCAACGGACGAATCTCATCAATACCGCGGCCGTCTACGCGCTTGCCTTCATCCAAAAGCCAGCGACGCACCACAAATTTCTGGGTCTTATACAGGCAATCATCGATCTTTTCTTCCATTTCAGGATAAATTTCATCGAATTTCGCATGCACCGCTTCATAAACCGGCTTCAGCCGCTCATCACGGACACGCTTGTCGTCGGTATCCAATGCGGCGCGAATATCGTCGATGGCAAAGTTTTTGATTGTCTCCAACATTTCCGGATCCGGATCATTGGAGGGGAAATCAATTTTCTTTTTGCCGATCTGGGCGGTAATATCCTGAATAAACTGAACAATTTTCTGATTTTCCTTATGGGCATACATAATGCCATCAAACATGGTTTCATCGTCCACTTCATTCGCACCGGCCTCGATCATCGCAACCAGATCGGCAGTGGAAGCAACGGTAACCGCCATATCGGACTTCGCACGCTCTTCCTCCGTGGGGTTAATAACGAACTTGCCATCAACAAGCCCAACGGAAACGCCAGAAATGGGGCCATCCCACGGAATATCAGAAATGGAAATGGCAATGGAAACACCAATCATCGCGGTAATTTCCGGCAAGCAATCCTGATCCACAGACATGATCGTCGCAACCACACTGACATCGTTGCGCATATCCTTGGGGAACAGCGGACGGATCGGACGATCGATTACACGGGCGGCAAGCGTCGCTTTTTCACTGGCTCTGCCTTCGCGGCGCTGGAAAGAACCGGGAATTTTACCGACAGAATACAGTTTCTCTTCATAGTCAACAGAAAGCGGGAAAAAATCTACGCCTTCGCGGGGCTTGTCCGACATGGTCGCCGTACAAAGGATTTCTGTTTCACCATAGCGAATCAGGCAAGAACCATTGGCAAGCTGTGCCATTTTGCCGGTTTCAACAACCAGAGGTCGTCCGGCAAGCGTTGTTTCAAATTTTCTGAAATCTTCAAACATAAGCGTAACCTAACCTTTCATTCAATTTTATATGAATCCGGGTGGTTTTAACAATAACACAAAGCCTTTTGCAAAGGGGAAAAGGCTCTCTGTTAACTGCTAAAACCGAACCGGAAACGAACAAAGCACGGCGGCAAACCGCAAAGCGCTCTGCCGCCGGATGAACCAAATTATTTACGAATACCGAGCTTCGCGATGATCGAACGATATCTTTCAATATCCACCTTCTGCAAATAAGCAAGAAGATTTCTTCTGTGACCAACCATCTTCAAAAGGCCTCTTCTGGAATGATGATCCTTTTTATTTACCTTCAGATGCTCAGTCAGGTTGTTGATGCGCTCAGTCAACAGCGCAATCTGAACCTCGGGCGAACCGGTGTCACCCTCATGGGTTGCGTAGGTCTTGATGATCTCCGCTTTTCTTTCTGCTGTCATATTTTTCACCTCTTTAATATTTTTGCGAAAGCCGCAGAACAGGGTAGGTGAACTCCCGTTGGGCGTGCGCCCCGCTCCGAGAACTCCGCAAGCGAAGTTATTTTATCACACTTTGCTTCATTTGTAAAGTGTTTCCTTCAAAAAAACAAAACTGCCTTTTGCGTCCACTGCTTATACGCCGGAATACGCGGAAAAGCCGCCGTCGATGGGAATGATCACGCCGGTCACAAAAGCCGAATATGTCTCGTCCGCCAAGAACAGAAGCGTTCCGGTCAAATCTTCGGGCGTACCGAAACGGCGAAGGGGCGTGTGGCTGATGATCTTTTCCGAACGAGCGGAAAGCGAGCCATCCTCATTGTACAGCAGGGTCTTGTTTTGGTTTGTAGAGAAAAAGCCCGGCGCCAGCGCATTGACTCGGATACCTACATCGGCAAAATGAACCGCCATCCACTGGGTGAAATTAGATACACCGGCTTTGGCTGCGGAATAGGCAGGAATCCGGGTCAAAGGACGAAATGCGTTCATCGACGAAACATTGATGATGGTCGTATTCTCTCTGCCAACCATATCCAGCGCGAAAACCTGTGTGGTCAGCAAAGCGCCGAGAATATTCAGATTAAACACAAACTGAATCCCTTCCGGTTTCAGATCAAAAAAGGTCGTCACGCCTTCCTTTTTATCTGTCAAATCGGAAAGTTCCAGCGTATCCTTGGTGGTGGTTCCCTTTGGGTTGTTGCCGCCTGCGCCGTTCAACAGCAAATCGCAGGGGCCGAGCGACTCGTTAACAACCTTTCTTGCCGCCTTCAGGCTATCGGAATCCAAAACATTGCACGCCACGGCAATCGCATTGCCGCCGGAAGCAACAATTTCATCCGCAACTTTTTTTGCAGCGTCCGGATTCAGATCCAAAACAGCCACTTTCATGCCCTGGGCTGCCAGATCTTTCGCGAAACCACTGCAAAGCACCCCGCCGCCGCCGGTAATGACCGCAACACGGTTTTTTAAATTGGTATGAGAAAACATGGGTATCGATCCTTTCAATAAATTCTCTTTTACACCTGCTGCAAAAGCGAAAGCAATGCTTTGGCAGCCGCATCAAATGCCGCACGGTTGGACGGATAGGTGTAATCGTCTTTGAGCGTATAAGCTGTGCCGCCTTCCTGCTCCAGTGCTTCCAGGCCGGCAAAGACCTTTAAATGCGGTTCGAGTGTCAAAAAACGCTTACCGTCTTTTTCCTTGAATCGGCGCAGTAAAGTTAAAATCTGCCCATCGCCTTTGCCTGCGGGAACGACCTTGCCGGAAGAAATCAGGCAGTCTTTTATATGCAAATAATCAATCCACGGCTCCAAAAGCGTATACGCAGCCGGGATATCGGTTACCCCGCACTGAATGAAGTTTGCCGGATCAAAAACGCCTTTTATTTTGCTTTCCAGCGACTGCAAAATGTCTTGGCAATGCTCCGGCGTATCACCGTAAATACCTTTTTCATTTTCGTGACAGCACCAAACGCCGCTTTTTCGCGCTTCATCACAGAACCGTTCCAATTTTTCCATGACGACATCGCGCATCTGCTCGTGGCTCTGCGTCTCATCAAAATAAAAGCTGTATTTCTTGTTTCGCTCTGTGCCAAGAATACAGGCATTTTCCACACAGCGTTTAAATTTTTCAAAGTGTGGGGCAAAATCTTCTGTAACGCCGATTTTTCCAAAAGGAGAACCAATGGCAGAAACACCGATTCCGCCGTCGTCCAAAATTTTACGCAGTTCACGACACTGTGACGGCGTGTACTCGGATATATTCCCCTCATCCAGCCCACGAGGCTCAATATGTGTCAATCCATTTTCCCGCAGCGCCCGAATCTGATCCGCGATGCCGCCGCCTGCCTCATCAGCAAAGGCTGATAAAAGCCATTCGGTCATGATATTTCCTCCTCTGCACAGGGGTGTGCCGCTTATTCACCGCTGATTTCTTTATACATTTTAATATATTCGCCCGCCGCATTTTTCCAGCTGTTATCGCAAGCCATCGCGCGTTTCACCAGAATTTCCCAACCTTCATGATTGGCATATCCCTCCAGCGCGCGGTAAATGGTGTGCAGCATATCATGCGCATTATAGCTGGCAAAGGTAAAGCCATTGCCTTTTCCGTCGCCACTGTCAAAAACCGTATCGTGCAATCCGCCGGTCTCACGCACAATGGGAATGCTGCCGTAACGCAGCGCTACCATCTGCGACAGCCCGCACGGCTCACTTTTAGACGGCATCAGGAAAATATCGGAACCGGCATATATTTTTTGTGCCAGATCCGGCAAAAAGCCCAACCGCAGCGAAAGTTTATCCGGATATTTCTCCTGCATCCGCTTAAAGAAATCCTCATACTGCCATTCGCCGGAACCGAGCACCACAATCTGTATGTCGTTGTTCCACAAAAGCTCATCAAAGACATTTGTAATCAGATCAAAGCCCTTATGCGCGACCAGACGGCTGACGATACTGAGCATCGGAACCTCCGGCCGGGTCGGCAAATTCATCTCTTCCTGCAAACATTTTTTGTTTACCGCTTTGCCGGAAAGATCCTCAGCGGAATAATGAGCGTAAATAGCCGGATCGGTCTGCGGGTCATAAATATCCGTGCCGATACCGTTCAAAATTCCCTGCAACTTCCATTCGCGATCCCGCAAAATGCCATCCAACCCGTACGAATACCACGGATCCAGAATTTCCTTAGCATAGGTGGGACTGACCGTCGTGATCTTATTGGCGCACTCAATGGCGCCCTTCATATAATTCACGCAGTCGTCATACTCGACATAGCGCGCCTCTTCCGGTGACAGACCGACAACCTCGTTTAAAATTTCATGCCCATACTTTCCCTGATACTGGATATTATGGATCGTAAATACCGTCTTAATATTTTCAAAGCCCTCACGGTTGGCATAAAACAGGGAATAATAGACGGGCGTTAATGCGGTCTGCCAATCGTTGCAGTGAATAATATCCGGTTTAAAATCAATATACGGAATCACCTCAAGGATCGCCCGGGCAAAAAACGCGAAGCGCTCTGCATCGTCGTAATATCCATACAAGCCGTCGCGCTTAAAATAATACTGATTGTCGATAAAATAATAAATCACGCCATTATATTTTGCCTGAAAGATTCCGCAGTATTGTCTTCTCCACGCAACGGGAACCGTAATATGCGTAATAAATTCCATCGTGTCACGCAAATGCTGCGGAATGCTGCTGTACAGAGGCATGATGACCCGACACCCGACCAGCCGCTTGCGCAGTGCCTGCGGGAGTGAACACGCAACATCCGCCAACCCGCCGCTGGCGGCAAAGGGTCTGGCTTCACTGGCTGCGAATAAAACTTTCATCCGAATCGCTTCCTTTCCGTTATCACACACTCGCCGTTGTCCGGCGTCTTCCTTCTGAAAAAAGCGGCAAAGACGGCTGTTTTCAGAAGGAAGCCGTTTTGCCGCGCGCCGCTTTCGGCAAGAAAGCAGCTATGTTTGCATCAAATAACCGTGCCTTTTGCAATATACAGCGGATAATTTTTTGCGCCGGAAAGACTCTGACGGGGCTTAATTACAACATTTTTATCAGAGATTACGCAATTAAGGGAACCATCTTCACCGACAAAAGTACCCTGCATCAACACACAGTTTTTAACCACCGCGCCCTTTTCGACATAAACGCCACGGGACAGCACCGAATTTTCCACTTCGCCGTCAATGACGCAGCCATCGGCGATCAGAGAATTTTTCACGCTGCTTTCCAACCCGTAGATTGTCGGCATATCATCCCGTACCTTGGTCAACACAGGACGATCGTCATTAAACAGCGAAACCCGGTTATTGTATTGCAGCAATTCCATATTGATATCATAATAGCTTTGCAGCGAATCAATGACCCGGCAGAATCCCGGGATCGGATAGGCGCAAACCGTCAAACGCTCAATATTTTTCTGAATAACATCACGGTCAAAATCCGTGTACCCGTGTCCACGCGCCGTGCGGAGCAAGGCAAGCAACAGATTTTTGCGCATGAAGAACAGGTGGACGGCATAGGTTTTTTCGCCCTCTTCTTTGGAGACCAGTTCCATATCGGTCACTCGCTGTTTTTCATCGACAGACAAGATGGGAACATTGAGCAAATTCGGCACCTTACCGGTAACACAGCCAACGGTAATATCCGCATTATGATCCAAATGGAAATCACTCATCTCACTGACATCGAAGCTGCAAACCAAATTGCAGTCACACAAGAGAACATATTCTTCTTTTGAATATTGCAAAAACTCTTCCGAACACAAATATGCTTCCAAACGATTGGTATAATCACCGGAAGTATTTGAATTAAAAGGCGGCAGCAAATAAATGCCTTCGCGTTTACGCGCCAGATCCCATGCTCTGCCCATGCCGATATGATCCATCAGCGACCGGTAATTGTTTTTGGTTAGCACGCCAACCTTGGATATGCCGTCATTTACGATATTGGACAGCATAAAGTCGATCAACCGGTAACGCCCGCCGAAGGGAACAGAACCCATGGTGCGCAGATTGGTCAATTCCGGAATGCAGTAGTCATAACTGTTGGAGTACAGCAAACCGACGATATTTTTTCCCATCATACGCTTTCACCCTCCTGCACATCATTTTCACACATGATCTTCGGCGCAATCTTAGCGTTTTTACCGACCTTGACGCCGGTGCCAACAACTGCGATGCCCCATTTATCCAGATCTTCCATTTTTTCCGGGCACTCACCGATCACCGCGTTTTCCTCCACGGTAACATCTTCTGCCAGCATGGCGTATTGCACCACTGCGCCGCTTTTTACGACCGCACCGGGCATTACGATGGAATATTTTACCACCGCGCCTTCTTCTATGGTAACATTGGAGAACAGAACAGAGTAATCCACTTCGCCGCTGATCTCACACCCGGCACTGACCATGGAATTTTCCACGACAGCCGTATCAGACAAATAGTGCGGCGGCTGAGCAGGGTTATTGCCATAAATTTTCCATGAATCATCGCTCAAGTCCAAATTGACTTTGGGATTCAAAAGATCCAGATTGGCTTCCCAAAGGCTGTCAATGGTACCGACATCTTTCCAATACCCTTCAAACGGATAGGCAAAAAGCCGTTCTTTGGCACTGTGCATGGCAGGGATCACATCTTTGCCGAAGTCATTGGAAGAATTCGGATTGTCTTCATCCTCAATCAAATATTTACGCAGCTTTGACCATGTAAAGATATACACGCCCATGGACGCTTTGTTGCTCTTGGGATTTTTGGGTTTCTCTTCAAAAGCAGTGATTCGCCCGTCCTCGTCGGTAAACATCAAACCAAACCGCGAAGCTTCTTCCCACGGGACTTCCAGCATGGCGATGGTACAGGCAGCGTCCTTCTCCTTATGGAAATCCAACATTTTGGAATAATCCATTTTATAAATATGGTCGCCGGAAAGAATGGCTACATATTCCGGAGAATACCGGTCAATAAAGTTGATGTTTTGATAAATCGCATTGGCGGTTCCCTTATACCAGGCGGTGCCGGTAATCTGCTGATAAGGCGACAACACATGAACGCCGCCATCCGTGCGATCAAGATCCCACGCGTGACCGTTGCCGATATAGTCATTCAACACCAACGGCTGATACTGTGTCAAGACGCCCACGGTGTCGATACCGGAATTGACGCAGTTTGAAAGCGGGAAATCGATAATGCGGTATTTCCCGCCGAAGGGAACAGCGGGCTTTGCCAATTTATGGGTAAGAATACCCAGTCTGCTTCCCTGCCCGCCGGCAAGAAGCATGGCGATACATTCTTTCTTTCGTGCCATATACTGACCTCCGTTCATTTTTCCGTCAAGTGAGAAAGGGGAATCCATTATGTCTCTTTGCTGTTTTCTGTTTTTTCGATTTTGGCAGTTGCTTGCGCTTTTCCCGTTTTGCCGCTGCGGGATCTGGTTTGTTTTTTAGCCAGATACAGGACGGAAAGAGGCGGCAGCGTCAATTCAATTGCCTGTTCCTGACCATGTATGGCCAAAGGCATGGTTTTGTACTGTTTTTTTCTGAGAATACCTTCGCCGCCAAAAGCGCGGTCGTCCGAGTTAAAAAGAATCTCATATGAGCCTTTTTCCGGAACGCCGACTTTGTAGAAATCACGACGCACCTTTGTAAAATTACAAATGGCGACGATCGTATCGCCCTTTTCATTACGCCGCATAAAGGCAACGACCGAATTGGTATTATCGCCGCTAATCAGCCACTCGAACCCCTCCCAGGAATCATCGATTTCCCACAAAGGCGAATGTTCGAGATAAAAATGATTCAGCGCGCGGCTGTACTCTTTCAATTGACGATGCCGGTCGTATTGCAGCAGTAGCCAATCCAGTTCCTTTTTCTCGTTCCACTCAATAAACTGACCGAATTCCTGCCCCATAAACAACAGTTTTTTACCGGGATGTGCGTACATATACCCTAAAAACGCACGCACCCCGGCAAATTTTTCCTCATATTCACCGGGCATTTTATTGATCAACGAGCATTTTCCGTGCACCACTTCATCATGAGAGATCGGCAGCACAAAATTTTCGGAAAAAGCATAGAAGAACGAGAATGTCACCAGGTCGTGATTGTACTTTCTGAAATATCCGTCCATGGAAAAGTATTTCAGGATATCATTCATCCAGCCCATGTTCCATTTGAAATTAAAGCCCAAACCACCCATGTAAACGGGTTTGGAAACCATCGGCCAGGAAGTGCTTTCTTCAGCGATCATCATTACACCGGGAAAATCACGAAAAACCGACTCGTTGATTTTACGAAGAAGGGCAACCGCTTCCAGGTTTTCCTTGCCGCCGTCCTTATTGGGGATCCACTGTCCGTCGTCCCTGCCGTAATCCAGATACAGCATGGAAGCAACAGCGTCCACCCGCAATCCATCGATATGGAACTTATCGAACCAGAACGCAGCATTGGACATCAGGAAACTGCAAACTTCTGTTCTGCCGTAGTCAAAGACCTTTGTTCCCCACTGATAATGCTCGCCTTTTTTCGGGTCTTTATATTCATAACAAGCCGTACCGTCAAATTCCGCAAGCCCGTTGGCATCCTTTGGGAAATGGGCAGGCACCCAGTCCATGATTACGCCCAAACCGGCTTCATGACATTTATTGACCAGATACATAAAGTCCTGAGGCGTTCCATAACGGGAGGTAACCGCGTAATAACCGGTCACCTGATACCCCCATGAGCCATCGAACGGATGCTCAGCCAGCGGCAAAAACTCAATGTGCGTATACCCCATCTCCAGCGCATAGGCAACCAGTTCATCCGCCAAATCACGATAAGAAAAAAAGTTATCATCCGCATATTTACGCCAGGAACCGGCGTGAACCTCATAGATATTGACCGGTGAATGATAAATGACCTGTTCGGTTCGCCGTTTCATCCACGCGTCGTCAGTCCACGAAAAACCATCCAGTTCATAAAACTTTGTTGCGTTGTCCGGACGCGTTTCCATATGATAACCATACGGATCGCTTTTCATAAGGATCCTGCCGTCTTTCGCAGTGATTCGGTATTTATAAGCGTCATATTCCTTGACGCCCTTCACGACAGCCTCCCAAACTCCCTGATCGTTGATACGGCGGCATTTTGCTTCGTCGGCTTTCCAGCCGTTAAAATCCCCTGCTACGCCGACCGTTACAGCGTTCGGCGCCCAAACGCGAAAAGTGACCTCATCTTTTCCCGTGCGATGCGAACCCAGAAATTCATAGGCACGGGCATTATTCCCCTGATGAAACAGAAAAAGCGGATATTCCAGTTCTTTTTCGGATTTTCTTGCCATATCAAACACCTCCTCACGCTTCATTATAAAGTTATTTTAACAAACTTTCCCTTGCTTTTCAAGCGGTTTTGATTATTTTGTTCAGAAATTGCTTGAATTATTTTTGCAATCGTAGATATGTTGCACAAAAAACAAGTATTTCAAATGACAAATCTTACAAAATCGCAAACACGGCATTTCTTACCATACAAGCAAGCATGATAAAGGGCTGCCGACTCAAAATGCGGCAGCCCAAGCGATGGATATTAAGCGAAATAACCGGATATGCTCTGCATGGCAAAATCATAAGCGGCATCGGTGTCTTCCGATGAATAGACCGCCGTACCGGCATACTTTTCATCAAGATCAGACAAATATTCTTCCGTTTCCTCCGAAGCCAGTTCAGCACGGATGGTTGCCTTCCATTCCGGCTCATCTTCACGGCCGCAGAAATACATGATATGATAACCGTACTCGGTTTCCACAATGCCGGTATCACCCACCTGGCGGGATTCGTCGTATGCCCAGTCCTCAAACGGTTTTACATACTGTCCTCTTGGGATCTGCGTATACAATCCCCCTTCGCCGCCCTGGCCGCCGGAAGAAAGAGATGCGGTATCTTCACTGTATTTTTCCGCCAAAGCGGCAAAGCTTTCTTCTGTACGATCGCCTCGTTTGAACTCTTTTAAATAATCCTCACAAAGTTTGTAGGTTTCGGCTTTTGACAGAACACGCTCTCCGGAAAGATTTGTCACACCCTCTTCGGAAGTAACTTCTTCCGAATCATCGAAAGTTACCAGAATGTGGCGCACCGACGGCAAATGTTCTTCGTTGCGCGCCGCCGGTTCACAGACAAACAGCACATAGACATACATTCCCGTGCTGAAAATCTGCATATCGCCGGTTTTACGGTCAGAAGAAAAGGCCCAGTCGGCGGCATCTTCGCCGATGTTTTGCGAAATGGTATTATAATCGGCATCTTCTTCCAGCGAATTGATATCTTCCGAAAAATTCTCGGGATCCGTCTCAGCAGCGATTTTGACAAAAGATGCTTCATCCGTTACCTTGCTCATAAAATCGGCAGCGGCAGCCTGCTGCTGTTCGGCGTCAGAAGATCCATCTTCATTTTGAGAAATGCTGAAACGCATGGCGCGAAGAGTCACACGATTATATTCCTCCGGATCTTCATTATAAACCGCTTCGATTTCTTCATCGGTGATCTTTTGCGCCAGATCTTCAGAAATCTTATCCTGATACTTCTGCGCAAAAAGCTGATCTTTGATTACCTCTGACAAAACATAAGAGTTGATGCCTTCGCCATACTGCTGCAAAAGGAACTCATCGGTGCTGACGCCATAGGAAGCCGCTGCTTCGTCAATCGATGCAAGATTTTCCTTTACAAGCGCCAGATCATCTTCCGTAAGCGTCAATCCCATCGCTTTTGCCTGGCCGGCATAGTAGGAATACTGCTCCATGGTGGCAACCGTCAGCTCGCGGAAATATTCTGCATAAGAAATCTGGGAACCGTCTGCGGCGGATAAATATTGCTCCTCCGGCGACACACGGTAATCAAACCCCGTTAGCATTGCGCCGTAGCCTTCGCCATAATAATAATCATAATAATAGGCCTGCTGGGCGTATGACATATACAGCGCCGAATAATAATAGCTGTATTCAGCAGCAGAAAAACTGCTGCCGTTGGCAAACAAAATGCGGTCATTGACTCCCAATCCGTTCTTTGACAGGGGATCGGACAAATCAAGAGAAGCAGTCGGCTCTGTCCCGGCGGCGGCACGCAGTAAAATTTTGGCATCTGCCAAATCTACCTTGCCATCCATGTTATAATCACCCTGTTCGGCGGAAATCTTGCCCGACTGTGCCTCTTTTGCCAATGCACGGGCATCCGCAGCGGAAAGCGCGCCGTCACTGTCCACATCTCCGGTACCGGTATTGGTGACGCCCTCTTCCGTTTTCGCCGTTGTACCGGATTCCGAAGCAAAGGCAGGCAGCATACTGCTGACCGCAAGGGTCAATGAAAGCACTGCAATTAAAAAAACACGAAAAAATCGTTTCATGTCTTTCATCCTTTCTACTTATGGAAGCGTCCGCTTCCGGATTTCTATTTGAACCGCACTCAGTTTTTTTTGCCTGTTCCTGATTTTGCGGTCAATTGTTCATACGCTTCTTTATAATGATCGCGCTCCGCCTTAATTTTGGCGGCGTCATCCAAATAGGATTTGAGCTGCTCTTTTATATTATCCAAAATATTTTCCTTGCGGCGGTTTTCATCTGCATATTCCATTGCGGTCAAAATCGCAGCCTGTGTTACCGACACGCCTGCGCTTTCCTGTACATATTTTTCGATTTTTTCCTCCGTACCGGAAGCAAGCGACAAAATATACTCCTCTTTATCATTGGTCACAATACAAAAATCACAACCGCATACGGTAAAGCGTATTTTTTTCTTATCCATATCATTCCTGTCCTTTCCGGAAAACGCCGAAAGTGCCGTTTCCCGCCTTCGTTCCAATCTGCTGCAAAACAATTGACACGCAGCGCGAACCATTGCATCCAAACAAAAAGAAGCCGATTTTTCAGAAGATTTTTTCCAGTTCATCTTTTGTTGTTATGTGAAGCTATTATATCGCAAAGTCCCGGATTTCGCAAGTATTTTCCTTGTCGTGTTCTTTAGAATCTTATGAATCTTTCCTGTTTTTGGAAAATATAATTTATTTCTGGTCTGACTCTTGCAAGATCATTCATATTCTTTTATAATATTAAAGTTCTCTGAAAGTGTTTGCTTCTCTCATACCATTCTTTTGCACAGAACAAGACAAAAAAGGACGGTTTGCTATGCCAGAAAAAACCAATCCATTTGCTTTTCAAGACGGAGACGCCGCTATAGAATTTGATCCTTCCGGTCACCGTCAGCGCATGAAAAACCAATATCTGCAAAAGGGGCTGGAATCCTTCCGTGATTATGAACTGCTGGAAATGCTGCTATTCTTTATCATTCCCAGAAGAGATACCCGCGTGCTGTCCCGCCGGCTTTTAAACACTTTCGGAGATTTGGACAGCGTTTTCCGCGCGTCTCCGGAACAGCTGTGCTCTGTCGCCGGCATCGGTGAGAAAACCGCTTCTTTTCTTGTCTTTTTTCAGCAGCTTGCAGAAGAATATCTGACAAGGCTTTCAGCAGAATATACGCCGTGTGAAAAAGCGCGTTTTGAAAAAACCGTTTCTCCCCTTTTTGCGCAGCAGTACCTTGCCGCAGCCTTTTCCGATGAAAAGCCGCCTTTTTATTCCATCCTTTGCCAGGACAATGTCGGCGCCATTCTTTGCTGCCAAAAGATCACCGCATCTGAACCGCTGGATATTCGAGAGATTGGTTTATTGATTTCTGAAAAAGCGGCAGCCTTTGTTACGGTCGGGCATCATCTGCCCTGTGCTCAGGAAGAACTCAATGCAAACGAGATCGATACCGCTGAGCAAATCGCCACCATTGCCTGCAATCTGAAATCCTGGCTTCAGGATTACATTCTTTTCACACCGGAAACCTTATTTTCTTTTCGCGATGAAGGCTATCTGGATGATTTTTATTTTGAATAAATGCCGCAAAAAATGGATGCGTTCCCCACCGAATCTCTGAATGCACCGTGAAACCGATCAGAGATTACCGATATTTATCATATACGAACCAGAAGTTCGCTATTCCCTCTGTTTTTCGGCGTTGCCATCGAATACAACAGAAAACCGGCTGTCAGTTTTCAGGAACAGCCGGTTTTTTTGCTTTTGTGGGTTTTCAGCAACTCAGACCCTGCTTTTCAAAAACCGCAGGAATGCTGCCATACATTTTTTCGCTTCCAGCGTTTGAAAATTCAAATGGTAGCAATGGTTGTTCAACAGCCCGCCGCAATGGTAGCTTTCCACTGTTTTACAGGTGTTTCTGAGTTTTTCTTCCATTACCGCACCCTGACCGACACAAATCAAATCATCCTCTGCCCAGGCAATAAATACCGGGCACCAGTTTGCATTGACATAATCAATAGGCGCGACATACTGAATATAGGGATAATCTTTCAAATTGTTTAACTTCCGGTCTACATGGTACCCAAAAAGCATACTTGCCGTATCCTGGATCAAATCCGGCGGAAGGGTGCCGCTTGTTAAAGTTTGCACATCATAAATTCCGCAAAAGGGAGCGATAGCTGCTAAATTAACCTGAAGTTCATGACCGCCGACTGCTTTGCGCAACTCGTCGTCATAGGCCAGCGCCGCTACATAAGCGGTCAAATATCCGCCGGACGAATCGCCGGTAACAATGATTTTATCAAGGTCGATCGGATATTCCTTTGCCAGGACCGGTAAAAAATTCAACGCATCGATACAGTCGTTGCAAAGCACCGGAAAAACCACATCAGGCGGCATCCGGTAATTGATATCAAAGACAAAATAACCGTTATGCGCGTAAAACTCACAGAGGGATTCGCGATAGTCCTTATCCCCCATGACAAATCCCCCGCCATGAATATTAACAATAATCGGGAATTTCACCCCGGACGCCATCCGATTCTTATCATAAAATATGTTTCCGGATGTCGCCCGGCCGCCCTGATCGCTGTACGGCACATTCGGCACCTGTTCAATCAAAGGGAAGTGCACATGATTCTGCATCTGATAACAAAGAATATCGACTGCTTTGAACACAAGCTGAGATTTGGAAAGCATAACCATCCTCCTGAAGAAACGGCGTTGTCTATTGCCGCAGAACACGCCGATCATATTTGCATTAGTTTACCAGTAAAATCATGCGTTTGTTCGTTGTTACTGTGAACGAAACATGAATAAGAATTCTTTATTTGGAATGAGAGAAAAGCCTCGATTCAAAAAGGCAAACAAAACAGCCTTCACACAGGGATATTTTATTCTTATCGTTTACGGCAAGAGAATATGCAAAAACAGACAAGGAAAAAGGGCGGTCTTACGACCGCCCTTTTTCCTTGGGGAAGAGAAAATAAAATGAAAAGGAATTAGCAAAAAAAATAATTGATTACGGTATTTATTATAGACATGGCACATCGCGAAATGTTTACCGAAGTATGTCTTTTTTGTAAACAATGGAATGGATTCCCTGTGTTTTCTGTCGAACCAGCAAGACCCAAAATCACAAAAGCATTTTAGGAAACGCGAAAACAGGAAAAAGAGAGATCTTTTTCTTGCAAAGGGGAGCAAAAAAGAGTATACTATATAAAATACCTGAGAAAAGGATGATGACTGATGCTTTGCCGCGATTTTTCGGAAAAATTCGGAAAAGAGGGATTGACTTTTGACGATGTTTTGTTAATCCCCGCAGAATCCGATGTTTTACCTGCGGATGTGGATGTTTCCACCCGATTGACAAAAACCATCACATTAAACACCCCCATTATGACGGCAGCCATGGATACCGTCACAGAGTCTGCAATGGCGATCGCCATTGCCCGTGAAGGCGGAATCGGTGTCATTCATAAGAATATGTCCATCGCAAGCCAGTGCGCGGAAGTTGACAAGGTGAAGCGCAGTGAAAACGGCGTCATTACCAATCCCTTTTATCTGGGACCGGACAATTTCGTTTACGAAGCAAATGACCTTATGCACACATACCGGATTTCCGGTGTGCCCATCTGTGATGAAACAGGGAAACTTGTCGGTATTTTAACCAACCGTGACCTTCGCTTCATGACAGATTTTAATGTCAAAATCCGTGATGTCATGACCAAAGAGCATCTGATTACTTCTCATGTCGGCACCACCTTATCAGAAGCACAGGAAATTTTACGCAAATACAAAATTGAAAAGCTGCCGCTGACAGACGACAACGGGAAACTGAAAGGCTTAATTACCATCAAAGATATTGAAAAAGCCGTTCAGTACCCCAATTCTGCCCGTGACGCAAAAGGGCGTCTGCTCTGTGCCGCCGCTATCGGCGTAACCGACGACATTTTAGAGCGTGCCGGCGCGTTGGCTCAATGCGGTGTAGATGCTTTCGTTTTGGACTCGGCTCACGGACACAGCAAAAACATTTTGACTTGTGTTTCCAAAGTAAAAGCAGCGTTCCCGAACATTTCCGTTATTGCCGGTAATGTGGCAACCGCTGAAGCGACGAAAGCGCTCATCGACGCCGGCGCAGATGCGGTCAAGGTCGGCATTGGCCCCGGCTCTATCTGCACCACCCGTATTGTTGCCGGTATCGGTGTGCCGCAGATCACTGCCATTTATGATGCGGCCTGCGAAGCAGACAAATACGGCATTGCCGTAATTGCCGACGGCGGCATTAAATATTCCGGTGAAATCGTAAAAGCACTGGCAGCGGGCGGAAGCTGCGTCATGCTTGGTTCTCTGGTCGCCGGATGCGAAGAATCCCCCGGAGATACTGAAATTTATCAGGGCAGAAAGTTCAAGGTCTACCGCGGCATGGGCAGCATTGCCGCCATGAATTGCGGCAGCCGGGATCGTTACTTCCAGACAAACAACAAAAAACTGGTTCCCGAAGGCGTTGAAGGCCGTGTTCCTTATAAGGGACTGCTGTCTGAAACCATTTATCAAATGGTCGGCGGTCTGCGCGCCGGTATGGGTTATTGCGGCTGCGGAACCATTGAAGAATTACGCACAAAATCCCGTTTTGTCCGTATCACCAACGCCGGTTTGGTCGAAAGCCATCCGCACAATGTTTCCATTACCAAGGAAGCGCCGAACTATTCCGGCAATTTCTAATCTCATGGCATTTCTACGGCTTCGCCGCACGGCGCGCCGCAAGCCCGCCGGCGGCAAATGATTTTTGCCGCCGCGCGGGTTTTTCATTTCACTGCAAGAGTGGGGGGCTACTTATGAAAATGGTTCATGCCGCTGATTTCGGTCTGTTGCCCGGTCGGGATATAGCCGAAAAGCTGTCAGGGCTGTTAAAAGACCTGAGTGAATCGAACGAAGAAACCACGCTGTACTTTCAGCAGGGCACCTATTACATCAATGCCCATGCCTGTCCGAAGCACACCCTTTACATCACCAATACCGTCGCAGACGATGAATTTTCAGAAGAGGAAACGCCGCATCTGCAACAGGTTGCTTTCTACCTGAAAGGCGCAAAGCATCTGACAATAGACGGTGCAGAATCGATTTTTATGATAGACGGCCGCGCGACTCACTTCGCGCTGGAAGACTGTGAAGACATCACCCTGAAAAACATCGAACTGCGAACCATTCATCCGCCAATGCACGATTTACGCGTAACCGCCGTTAATTTATTCAGTGTCGATTTTCTGTTGGACAGCGATACGCTTTATACCGTGGAAAAGGGAAGGCTTTATTTTTACGGGAACGGTTATCATGTTCGCGCGGACAAAGACGCGTCTCGCGCCTTTTGGATCGCCCGCATATGCCAAAACACGCCCGAGCTGGTCAAGCGGAACCGTCATCCATTGGCAGACGCCGGAAGGGTGGAAGATCTGCACAATGGCTGCATACGCGTTCATTACCTGAACACCGCGCGATTCCATGTTGGTGACTGCTATACCATTTATGATGTACGCCGGCAATATGTGGGAATATTTTTAAACCGATGCCGGGATATTCAATTAGACAACATAAAACAGCGCCATAACGAATCGCTGGCGCTCGTTGTACAGGATTCTGAAAACATCACCCTGTCACGGTCGGAGTTTGCACCGGAACCGGGCTGTGTCCGGCAATTGGCTTCTGCTGCCGACTTTATGCAGTTTTGCATGTGCCGCGGAAAAATTACCATTCAAAATTGCCGCTTCAAAGGTGCCGGCGACGATTGTCTGAATGTTCACGGCATTCACTTTCTTATCACTGAAGTTCAGGATAATCACTGGACAGTTCGTTTTATGCACCCGCAGACCCATGGATTTAATCCACTGCGGGAAGGCGATACAGTAGCACTGATCCACCCGCAAACACTTTTAGAATTCGGCAGAGCAACCATTTTATCCTCTGAATTGATCAGTGAAACCGAAATTCTTTTGTGTGTCGATCATGCAGCCGATGGGATCAAAGGCGCGGTAATTGAAAACATCAGTGCCTGTCCGGATCTTTTCTTCCATGACAATACACTCACAAAAATAATCACCCGTGGTCTTCTGATCACTACCAGAGGAAAAGTTGAAGTCAAGAACAATCACTTCGTCTGCACGGCCATGAGCGGTATTTTACTGTCTGATGATGCAAAAAGCTGGTATGAAAGCGGGATGTGCCAGGATGTGTTGATTCAGGGGAACCGCTTTGCTTTTTGCGGAGAAACGCCGATTCTTATCAAGCCGGAAAACAACCGGCATGAAGGAGCCGTTCACCGGAATATTACAATTATCGACAACAGTTTTGAGCAATACCCCGATCCGGCGGTTGTTGCACGATCCACCGATAACCTTACGCTATCAGGCAATCGGCTCAGCCACGGCAGCCTACTGAAAACCGAGCATTGCACCCATGTAAAAACCAACGACTGAAAAAACGAAGAAATACCGGACAGCCGTCTTTTTTGTGCGGCTGTCCGGTTCTTTATGCAATATTCAGCTGTTCTGCGATCCCATCTGCAATGGCGTCTGCAATTTGCAGTCTGCCGGCTTCACTCATCAAAAAGTCACAATCTGTTTCGTTGGAAAGATAACCGCATTCCACCAAAACCGACGGACAATTTTCTGTTCTTGTCACGGCAAAAGGATAAAACTTGATGCCGCGGTTACTTTCCGCAGCCTTTGTCGGATCCGACTGATAAAGCGCGGCATATACATCTGCCATTTTCTGCTGAATGCTGTTTGCCAATGGCTGTGAAAAGTTTTCATAGTAAAATGTATGCGTGCCGAAAAGCGAGGGAGTTTCCGAACTGTCACAATGGATGGAGACAAAGAGCGTCGGAGAGTATTTCCGAATCATAGCGATCCGCGTATCCAAACTGACATCTGATTCTTCCCGGCGTGTCATCAGAACCTTAACCCCACGGGCGGCAAGATTGTCAGCGACCTTTTCCGCGATACTCAGGGTCACGGTGCTCTCATATTCCTCTGACAAACTGGAAGCCCCCGGGTCGCTGCCGCCGTGCCCCGGATCCAGCATGACGACCGGTGAAGTATCGGTTCTGATGTTTTGCTTGATAACAAATGCAAACCGACCGTTTTTATCTAAAGAGTAGGAGACACCGTAAAAGGCGCCTTTCTCTTTCAAATTCAAACGCAGTGTTCCGCCATCTTCTTCCAGGATCCATTTCCAGGATCGAATGACATCACTTGACGAAAAATCCAGTTTACCGGAAAACTCCGTTGTGCGTGCGAAATGAATATCCAGGTATTCCGCCGTATACTCCTGCACATTATAGGCACGCTCTAAATAGCCCACAAAGTACTCCTGCGGCTCGGTTTTCATTTGCACCGGCACTGCCCATTTGGTATCCAGCGTAAATTTGACACCGTTTGCTGATTCCTCACAAGTACTGACCGCAAGTGCGTTATCAGGCAGCAAAAATCCGTTTTCCGTAATTTTCAGATATTCATCGTTTACTTTTACGCCGCTTTCCAATACATAAACAGGATTATCCGCACCTCCGACAGAAGAAACCACCCGATCCACCGTTCCTCGTGTCAATGCAGAACAAAGCGGAGACGACCGGTTATCGCTGATTGCCCCGTCTGTGCATTCCGCATACGGAACAATCACCTCCGCCATCATTCCGGTTCCCAGCCCATGATCCTGATCGGGCGTCAGCAGCGAACCGCCATTGTTTTCATAATAAGAATATGTGGTTTCATCATCAGTTACTTTTGCCGTGGAAATTTTTCCGATTCCAATTAAAACATTTTTTGCATCGCTGTTCCAAACAACAATCAACGCTGCCAGCAAAAGAACAATAATAACAAGCATGACAAAAATCAATTTTTTATAAGATATCTTTTTGGTTCGATACAAACCTTTTTTTGTTTTCTTCAAAAAAGTATTCACCTACTTTTGGCGATTCTCCGAAACGACTACTTCTTCTGTAAAAACATATGAAGCAACGCCGCATACAAGCACAAAAAACAAAAACTGCCTTTTCCATTTCTGTTTGTCACTTTCTCACATTTTAGCACAGATCCCGTCGCTTTGGGTCACTTATTAACAAAATTTAATAAAACCTTTTTCTTTTGCACTTTTCTGTTTTTAATAAGTTCAAAAAAAGCGGGATAGCCTTTGCTATCCCGCTGTGTTTTCATGAAATCAGGTACGGATTTGTCCTTTCCCGCGAATCAGATACTTCTGCGTCACCAGTTCAGGCAAACCAACCGGTCCTCTGGCATGTAACTTTTGGGTTGAAATGCCAATTTCCGCGCCGAATCCGAACTCGCCGCCGTCTGTAAAACGCGTGCTGGCGTTTACATAAACTGCCGCCGAATCGATTTGCGCAAGGAATTTTTCTGCACTGTCATAATTTTCAGTAATGATTGCCTCGCTGTGATGCGAGCTGTAATGGTTGATGTGACGGATCGCCTCATCGATGTTTTTTACAACCTTGACTGAAATCTTATAGTCCAGATACTCTTTGCCCCAGTCCTCTTCCGTAGCCGGCGCAATATCCTTTAAAATGGCGCAGGCAGCCTGATCGCCGACAATCTCAACATGGCCGGCACGAAGCCGTTCGGCAATAATCGGAAGCGCCCAGCGGGCAACCCGTTCGTGAACAACAAGGCTTTCTGCCGCGTTGCATACCGAAGGACGGCTTAGCTTTGCATTACAGACGATATCAGCCGCCATGGCAATATCGGCATTTTCATCAACATAAATATGGCAGTTGCCTGTACCCGTTTCAATGACCGGAACAGACGCATTTTCCGTAACGGATCGGATCAATCCGGCGCCCCCGCGCGGGATCAACACATCAATGTACTGGTTCAGGCGCATCATTTGCAAAGCAGATTCTCTGGTTGTATCTTCCACAAGCTGGATGCAATCTGCCGGCAGACCTGCTTGCTCCAATGCGCCGCGCATGACCTGGACAATGGCAACATTCGATTGGATCGCCTCGCTGCCGCCGCGCAAAATGACCGCATTGCCGGCTTTCAGACAAAGGGCAGCCGCGTCGATCGTAACATTGGGTCTGGACTCAAAAATCACACCGATTACGCCCAGAGGTGCTGTCACTTTTTCAATCGACATCCCGTTGGGATGAGTGCTGCCACCGGTAACTCGACCGACAGGATCCGGAAGCGCAATAATGTCCAGAATCGCGTTTGCGGTTTTTTCTACCCGCCGGACATCAAAAGTCAGGCGGTCTATCATGGCATCGCTCATTCCATTTCCTTTTGCGGCAAGAATATCCTGCGCATTCGCAGCAGCAATTTTTCCGGAGTTTTTACAAAAGGCTTCATACATCGTTTGAAGCGCCCGGTTTTTCAAAGTCGTTCCTGCCTGCGCTAAAACATACGACGCCTCCTTGGCTCGTGCTCCGATGTCGTTCAAATCCATAGTCATTTGCTTTGCCCTTCTTTCTTCGCCTTAAAAAATGTACCAATGCTTCTCCCGTCCACCAGTTTATAAATGTCCTCAGGAGAATTCCCGTTCATAATCACGGTATCAATGCCGAAGCTCGTGGCAGTTTTTGCGGCATGGAGCTTAGTTACCATACCGCCGGTCCCCTGCTTGGTACCGCTTTCCCCTGCAAGGGCTTCGATTTCCGGCGTAATGTCATCCACAAAGGGAATCAGCCGAGCTTCACTGTCCAGCTGCGGATTGCCTGTAAACAAACCGTCTGTGTCGGTCAGGATGACCAGCGCATCGGCATGAATCAGCTCAGCAACAATGGCGGATAAGCTGTCATTGTCCCCATAAGCAATCTCTTCAACGGCAACAGAATCATTTTCATTGACAATAGGGATCGCCCCGTAACGGAACATTTGCTCAAACGCGTTGATCAGGTTTTCCCGCCGTTCCTTATTTTCTACATCGCTTTTTGTCATTAAAAGCTGTCCGATGATTTTTCCATATTCAGAAAAGAATTTATCATAGGTAAACATCAATTCGCATTGCCCTATGCAAGCCGTCGCCTGACGGGATGGCATATCCTTCGGTTTTTCTGCAAGACTCAATTTACCTACGCCAACGCCGATCGCTCCGGATGTCACCAGCGCGATATCAATCCCGGAATTGGATAAATCCGAGAGCACGCGGACAATGGCTGCCAACCGCCGCAGGTTGGTCTTTCCCGTCGAATAGGTAAGAGTAGAAGTTCCCACCTTGAAGACAATGCGTTTTGCGTCTTTTAAATGATTCATAGCCGTTCTTTTCCCGCTTCCTCTGTAGTTTTTCTGCAATGGAACAGAAGTTTTTCGCCGCTTATGCGTTCGCACGCACGCACAGTTTCCGCCACCGGCAATCCCATGACAGAATAAAAATCCCCGTCAATTCGTTTAATCAGAAGTCTGCCGAACCCCTGAATCCCGTATGCGCCCGCTTTATCAAACGGTTCATCGGTTTTCAGATACGCTTCGATTTGCTGTTCTGACAGAGGATAAAATTCCACTTCACTGACATTTACGAATTCTTCTTTTTTTCCTTCAAAAAGCACACATACACCGGTACAGACCTGATGGATCTTGCCGGATAGCAAACGCAGCATATACGCAGCGTCCATTGCATTTGCCGGCTTGCCGAGAATCTGTCCCTGCAAAGCGACCACCGTATCCGATGCAATTATCAAATCACCCGGCTTTGCGTCTTTTTTGGCGCAAAGGGCTTTTCTTTCTGCCAGCAACCGCACGGCATTTTCCGGCGAGATCCCGGCGGGTAAAGTTTCATCTGCGTCAGTTGGTACAATCCGATCCGGCGCAAGCCCGATCTGCGACAGGATTTCCCGCCGTCTCGGAGAAGCGGAAGCCAAAACAATTCTCATAAATATGCCTCCGCGATCTGCTCAGCCAGTTTCGCATCCGCCGCGATCTGTGCCCCCAGATGCTCCAGAGATTGAAATTTGATTTCGGGACGTATATATTTCAAAAGCGATACTTTTGGGTTCTTCCCGTATAAATCGCCCCGAAAACCTTTAATATATGTTTCACTGCGGGGTTTGCTGTGACCGATCGTAGGACGCAGCCCGATGTTGGTTACCGCCGCATAGGTTTTGCCCTGTGTCTGCACGATGGAAGCATACACGCCGTAACGAGGAATTAAAAGATTTTCCGGAAAAAACTGATTGATGGTCGGCGCCCCCAAAAGCCGTCCGCGCTGATCGCCCAAAACCACGGTATAATCATAGGAATAGGGATCGCCCAGCATACCATTCGCGGTTTCCATATCCCCGCGCAGCAACGCTTTTCGAATGGCAGTAGAGCAAACAGACTCTCCCTGCCAGCGGACCTCAGGACTGACCAGCACCTTGATTCCCCGCTGTTCACACAGAGAACGAAGCGTATCGGCATCTCCTGCCGCATCTTTTCCAAAACGATAATTGTATCCGCAGCTGACGGTTACCGCCCGCAGCTCTTCTTGTAAGATCTGTTCGACAAATTCTTCCGGGGATAAGAAGCAGACCGCGGAATAATCATAAGTCAGCACAAGAATTCCATGCTCGCGCAGCTTTTTTTCACAATCCTCTTCACTCATCAGCAAAAACGGCTTTGCGCCTTCAGATAAGGCAGGATGTTCACGAAATTTCAAAACGACCGGCACAGCGTCGCCGGCAGCATCCAGCATCTGGTCAATCACCGCACGATGTCCGAGATGCAGCCCGTCAAAATTTCCGAGCGCCACCACCGTATTTTGTTGTTTAAGCTGTGCAAGATTATATACAAAAGGCAATTCTGCCACCACCTGAGACCATTAACATCTGGTAAACCATTATTCCGAAACAGCATAGAGTTTTTTCATTTTTACATCCTGATCTACCGTTTCGCCAATTGCCAAAAAAGAACCATCCGGTGCAAAAATACGAATATATCCCATCACAGGCAGCTTCGGCAACCGATTCAGCGCCAAACTGCCGCCATTCTGCACGCGCTTAGCCTGCGCTTGTGAGACGGTAATTTTTGGATAACAATCCAACGCCTGCCAGACGGGAACCACACAATCGTTCAGCGTTTGATTTTCAACAGCCGCTTGTACATCTGACAGTGTCAACGCATTGCGCGCGAAAAAGCCGTTGGAAGCCGTTCGTTCCAATGCCGTCATCATCGCCCCGCAGCCGAGTTTTTCGCCTACATCAGCAATCAGGGAACGAATATAGGTACCCTTTCGGCAGCATACCCGAATGCGGTATGTATTGTCCGGCAAAGTCTCCAGCAATTCGATCTGATCAATACGGATCCTGCGGGGCTGCCGATCGACTTCCAATCCCTGACGAGCCAATTCATAAAGACGAACGCCGTTCCGCGAAACCGCGGAATACATGGGCGGGAGCTGATCGCTTTCCCCAAGGAAAGACAAAAGCGCCTGTTTTACTTGCGCTTCTGTTGCCCTGACGGGACGCTTTTCAAGAACTTTACCGGTTCGATCCAGCGTATCCGTACAAATACCAAGCTGAAAAGCAGCAATATATTCCTTTGTGTTGTCCGGCAAAAACTCAATGAATTTGGCTGCTCTGCCAAACGCCACCGGTAAAACGCCGGTAGCCATCGGATCCAGCGTACCGCAGTGACCGAGTTTTTTTTCACCAGTCAGTTTTCTCAGCTTTGCCAGCGCGCCAAAAGAGGATATCGCTTCCGGTTTATAAAAATTAAAGAATCCGATCATAAACTTTCCAATTCAGCAGCAACACTATCCAATATCGCTTGTTTTGCCTCAGCCAGTGTTTTTCCGGGCACATCACAACCCGCTGCCCGTTTATGACCGCCGCCGCCCAGTCTGGCACAAATGCGGCAGGCATCCGCCGGAGCGTTGGTGCGCACGGAGGCGCGGAACAAGCCGTCCGCATCTTCTTTCAGCGTCACGCCGGCCAAAACACCTTCGATCTGGCGGGGGATCGCCTTCAGCGAATGGGATTCGCTTTCATCCGATCCGCTTTTATGATACATATCCTGCGTAATGGTAATCAACGCGCATTTTCCGTCAAAGTGCATTTCCATTGACGCCAGCGCCAGTGTTTCCAAAGCATTATAGGTTTTTGTACGCGTTTCAAACATACGCTTGTTGACCATTTCAAAAGGAATGTCTTTGTCAACCATATCCGCCGCCATCCGCAGAGTGCGGGAAGTGGTGTTTGAATAGCGGAAACAGCCGGTATCGGTGGAAAGTCCCGTATAGATACATTCCGCGACCCCCGAATCCACATCGGCGCCGACCTCATACAGCACCAAAAGCAGAGTTTCTGCTGCGGCTGCCGCCTCCGGCTCTGTTTCCAACAGCGTATATTTGGCAAAATCCGTATTGGTTGTGTGATGATCGATGCAAAGATCCACCCGATCGCGATATTTTTCCCGATACTCTTTTGAGCCGAGCAAATCAAAAGTCGCTACATCTACCGCAACAATCAGATCCGGCTCAAACTGCTGTACTTCAATATTATCGTTCATGTAATCAAAGCTATGGGGAATCACATCATCAATGCTGATCTTCGCCTTTTTTCCCATGCTTTGCAGCGCACGGCAAAGGGCGTAAGCGCAACCGAGGGTATCACCGTCCGGGCTTTTATGGCAAAGAATTTCAATTTGCGAATGCTCTTTTAACAGCTTTGCCGCGAAAGCAAAATCAATCCGCATGATCCTTCGCCTCCGTTTCGGATTTTTTCAGCTTAGCAAACATTTCAATGGTTTTCACAACGGAATCATCGGCTATAAACTTTATCTCCGGCGCTTTCCGGATTTTCAGCCTGACGCCTAATTCACGCCGGATGAAACCGGACGCTGCCTGGAGCGCCTTCACTGCCGTTTGAGCCGTTTCCAAACCATCCATGGAGCTGACATATACTTTTGCAAAAGACAGATCTGAGGTAACCTCTACCCGCACCACAGTCAAAATGGACGATGTGATGCGTGGATCCTTCATTTCCCGGATCAGCGCGGTAATTTCCCGCTTCATATCCTCAGCCGTTCGGCTGCTTTTGAAATTTGTCATGTTATCCCTTCCGAAAGAGCATCAAAGATGCGCTTATCTCCAGATTTCAAAGGGCAGGATTGCCATCCCGCCCACACTTCGGAAAACCTCAGGCGTCTTGGTATTCCTCCGTAACAAAAGCTTCCAATATATCTTTTTCTTTGATGTCGTTAAACTTCACCAGACCGATACCACATTCATAACCGCTGGCGACTTCCTTCACATCGTCTTTGAACCGGCGCAAAGACGCAATCTCGTCTTCGGCAACGACAATGCCGTCGCGAACCACGCGAACCTTGCAGTTGCGGGTGATTTTGCCATCCAGCACATAGCTGCCGGCAATGGTTCCGAAAGAAGACAGTTTAAAGACGCTGCGGACTTCGGCTCTGCCCATTTCCACATCACGGTATTTCGGCGCAAGCATACCCTTGATCGCCGCTTCGACATCGTTAATGCAATCATAAATGACATTATACATCCGCATTTCCACACTGGAACGCTCTGCATAAGACAGGGCTGCCGGTTCGGGACGAACATGGAACCCGATAATGATCGCATTGGAAGCAGCGGCAAGCATAACATCGGATTCAGAAACCGCGCCTACCCCACCGTGAATCACACGGACGCGAACTTCATCATTAGACAATTTTTCCAAGCTCTGACGAACCGCTTCAACGGATCCCTGAACATCCGCTTTGACAATCAAATTCAATTCTTTCATGCTGCCTGCCGCAATGGTAGAAAACAGCGTATCCAGCGTTACGCGCTGTACGGCGTTGAAATGCGCCTCTTTTTCCTTCTGCTGGCGCTGCTGTACCAATTCACGAGCCAGCTTTTCATCGGATACGGCGTCGAAAATATCACCGGCCTGCGGCGCTTCGTCCAGCCCCGTAATTTCCACAGGCACCGACGGTCCGGCTTCACTGACACGACGGCCTTTGTCGTCGGTCATGACACGAACTTTACCCACAGAGGTACCCGCGACAATAATATCACCGGTATGCAGGGTTCCGTTTTGCACCAGAAGCGTTGCGACAGGGCCTCTGCCTTTATCCAGGCGCGCTTCAATGACAACGCCCTTGCCGGCGCGGTTGGCATTTGCCTTCAGTTCCAGCATATCCGCAACCAGCAGCACGGATTCCAGCAGCCGATCCAATCCCATCCCGGTTTTTGCGGAAACCGGCACGCAAATGACATCGCCGCCCCATTCTTCCGGTACAAGCTCATATTCGGTCAGCTGCTGCAAGATACGATCCGGATTGGCATCCGGTTTATCCATTTTATTAATCGCAACAACAATGGCAATCCCCGCCGCCTTTGCATGGCTGATGGCCTCAATGGTCTGCGGCATGATACCGTCATCGGCGGCAACGACCAGAATGGCAATATCTGTTGCCTGAGCGCCTCTGGCTCTCATCGTCGTAAACGCCGCATGACCGGGCGTATCCAGGAAAGTGATATCCCGATCCATCAAATGGACACGGTATGCACCGATATGCTGGGTAATGCCGCCTGCCTCCGTAGAGGTCACCGATGTATGACGAAGGGCATCCAGCAAAGAAGTCTTGCCGTGATCGACATGACCCATGACGCAAACGACCGGATCTCTGGGCTGCAAATCCTCTTCGGCATCCTCGTGATCGTCAATAATACGATCTTCAATGGTGACAACGACTTCCTTTTCCACCTTTGCGCCCAGTTCTTCGGCAACAATGGCGGCGGTATCATAATCGATGGTTTGGTTCTGGTTCGCCATCACGCCCAAAGACATCAGCTTTTTGATGACTTCCGTCGCCTTAAGTTTTAAGCGGGACGCCAGCTCGGCAACTGTGATTTCATCGCCGATGGTTACCGTAATATGCTGTTTGGCGCGAGCGGCGGCAATTCGCTGCAAACGCTCGGCTTCCGTCTCGCGCTTGCGCTGACGGGTACCCTGCTGTTTGCGGTATTGCTGCGATTTCTGCTTGATTTTCTGTTTGGTTGTTTCCCGGTCGCTGCGTTTGCCGCGCTCCGGTGCAATTTGTTCGTATTTCTCGTTATATTTATCCAGCTCAACAAAACCGGAACGCGTATCCACCGTTTTGGTTTCCCCTTTTGTGCGGGACTGAATGTAGGGGGAATCCTGTTTTTTCTTCTTTTCCGGTCTTTTTTCAAAAGGCTTATCAGACTTTTGCGGCTTATCATCCTTTTTCCCGTCAGCCGGTTTTTCTGCCGCTTCCTGTTTCTGCTCAGGCTGCTGTTTGGTTTCGGCGTCCTGCTTCTCCGGCTTTTCCGACTGGCTTTCCTCGACCGGTTTTTCCATGGCAAAATAGCTGTCGAAGTTTTCCGACTCGTTCTGCTGCGTCAGCGTGTCAAAAATCACATCCAGCTCTGCGTTTTCCAGCGCCGTCTGATGCTTTTTCGTATCGCCGAAATATTTTGCAAGCAGATCAATGATGCTGTTGCTTTTAATTTTAAAATCCTTCGCGACTTCGTGAACTCTATATTTTATTACAGGCATTTTGTTTCCTCCTTGTTTTCCGCCGGACGGAGCGATTGACAAAGTCCCTTCGCAAATCCCGGATCATTGACCGTCAGTACTGCCGCCTTTTTTCCAAAACGGGCGGCAACCTGCGTTGAATCAAACGGCAGCTCGATGACCGGGAGGCTCGCGCCCAGACCCTTCATTTCTTCCCGCAGACGAGAAGACGCGTCTGTCGAAAAGAGCAGAACAAAGGCATTCTTTTGGCGAATATTCTGTTTTACCGCGTCGTGGCCGAAACTGACCTTCCCCGCCCGGACTGCCAGTCCCAGCAGCGAATATCCCTTAGACTCCAATGGAAGTCAGCTCCTTTTCCACCGCTTCATAGACCTCATCCGGTATCTGAAGATCAAAAGCGCGCTCAAGCCGTTTCGCTTTTCTTGCTTTTTTCAGACATTCCGGATTCCGGCAAAGATACGCGCCTCTACCGTTCATTTTCCCTGATAAATCCAGGCAAATCGTACCTTCAGGGGTTTTAACGATCCGCACCAGCTCTTTTTTTGGTTTGCTTTCACCACAGCCGGTGCATTTTCTGAGAGGGACCTTTTTTTGTTGCATCGTGTCCGCGTCCTTTCCCTTGATCGGCGCAAACAAAACGCGCCGTCATGTTACGCTTCTTGATGAGACTGCTCCTTATTGGGAGAAACATAAAAACCGCTTTCCGGAACGATATCGACCTTCCAGCCTGTCAATTTGGCAGCCAGGCGCGCGTTTTGCCCCTTATTGCCGATGGCAAGGGAAAGCTGGTTGTCAGGCACCGTCACATGGCAAACCTTTTCCTCGTCCGGATCGATTTCCACCTTTAAAATTTCAGCAGGCGCCAAAGCGGCGGCGATAAATTTTTCCGGCTGGTCACTGTAGGGAATGATATCGATCTTTTCATTTCCGCCTAAGATCTCACGGATCTTATCCACACGGGTGCCGCGCTGCCCGATGCAGGCGCCGACGGCATCCACATCCGCATCGTGGGAAAGCACCGCCATTTTGGTGCGGGAACCTGCCTCACGGGCGATTCCCTTGATTTCCACGGTACCGTCATAAATTTCGGGAACTTCTGTCTCGAACAGGCGTTTTACCAAACCGGAATGGGTGCGTGAAATCATAACGCGCATTCCTCTTTCGCCCTCATGCACATCAAACACAAAGACTTTGATCACATCGCCCACGGAAAAGCTCTCGTCGGGGATCTGCTCGCCCTTGGGCAAAATGGCTTCATTTTTACCGAATTCCAGCGTCAAATTACCGGTTTTCGGATCAATGGACTGCACTTTTGCGGTAACGATCTCCTGCTTTTTGCGCTGCATTTCATCCATCTGCTGTCCGTGCTCAACCTCACGGATCCCCTGACGGATTACATGTTTCACCTTTTGCGCTGCGATTCTGCCGAAGTTTTTCGTTTCAAGGGGAATTTCAACAATATCACCGGGAACCGCACCGGGTTTATACTTCTGCGCATCCTCCGGCAGGATATCGACTAACTCATCGTCGATTTCGGAAACAACATTTTTCTGCACAAAGACCCGGATCTCCATATTGTCCGGATCGATTTCACAAGTAACAACATCTTTCCCGCCGTAGTCATGTTTTGCCGCCGTCACAATGGCATTGCTAATGGTGTTGTAAAGCTGCTCGGCGGAAATTCCCTTCTCCTTTTCCAATAGCTTTACCGCTTGAAAAAATTCTTCGTTCATGTTTCGCTGTTTCGTCCTTTCCGATGGTTGAAATACACGGCAACGCACATCGCCGCCAGCGGATCAACCGAAATCTATTACAATATATATTAGGAATAAAATATAACCTGTATTGATCTTGCGGCGAATTTACTGAAAATCCCCCATATCATCCGCCTGTACGCGTGTCGTATCCGCCAGCGCAGCGGAAAAAATCTGTCCGTCCTCCAAGAGCAGGGAGATGACATCATTTTCAAACGACTGTAAAAGCCCCGCATAGTTTTTCCGTTCCTGCACCGCCTGCCGCAGCCGCAGTTTGACCGGTTTGCCAAGGTACTGCTGAAAATGCTCCGGCCGGATCAGCGTGCGTTCCGCGCCAGGCGACTGCACCTGAAGCCGGTACGCGCGGTCGATCAGATCCCATTCATCCAGCGGCTGATCCAGCGCATCGTTTACGGCGATACAATCTTCGATCCCGATTCCGTCGGGCTTATCGATAATCAGGCGCAAGATCCAGTCCGCGCCTTCCTTCAGGAAGCGAACATCCCAGAGCTGAAGCCCCAGCGCATTGACGATCGGCGTTGCTCTTTCCCGCACCGCGTCGGCAACACTCTGCTTTTTCTCGGTCGGCATCCGCCTCATCCTTTCCTCACATTTTGCATTTGAACAAACAAAAGAGCGGGTCGCCCCACTCTCATTGTCAAACTCCTATGCTTACGCAAGCAGTATACCACAAATAAAATCAAATAGCAAGCCTTTTTTTCAAGTCTTTGCGGGGGACTGCAAAGAAACGGAAAAAGCCCCAAAACGCACAAATGATTCCTGCCTGCGCCGGAAAACGCCTTGTTAAAATGCCGACAAAACCTTGGCGTCTTTTTTCACAAAGGCAGCGAATTCATGCACCGGCACGGTGATTTGATGAAAACCCTTATGATACTCTTTCCGATCCATTGTCAAGATCCAATGATCGGAGGGAAGATAAACGGTTTTTTCCGTTTGCCCTTCCTGTACGACAGGCGCAAAAAGGATATCGTCGCCGAACATATATTGTTCGCCTAAAGTATAGCAGATCTCGTCTTTCGGGAAATCAAAAAACATGGGACGCATCACGGGAATTCCCTTTTCCGAAGCGATCTTCATATGTTTTTCAATATACGGACGCAGTCTTTCCCGCAGGAAAACAAGATCTTTCAAGATTTTGAAATTTTCGTCCCCAAAGCTCCAAAGTTCGTTCGGGTCGCCGGAAGGTTCAAGCAGATCGCTTTTTTCGCCGTGGCGCTTTCGGTTGCCGTGAAGCCGCATGACCGGACAGAAAACACCATACTGGAACCACCGGACGATCAGTTCCCTGAAGGAATCGCTGTGGGTGTCGCCGCCGTAAAAACCGCCGATATCGGTATTCCACCAGGGGATGCCGCACATCGCCATATTCAGCCCGGCTTTTACCTGACAGGCAAGGCTTTGAAAAGTGGATTGAATATCCCCGGACCACACCAGAGCGCCAAATTTCTGGCTTCCCAGATAAGCGCACCTTGTCAGCGTAACGATATCATCTCTGCCGGCCTGACGAAGCCCGTCATAGGCCATTTTTGCATAATAATAAGGAAACAGCAATCCGACTTCATCGCCTCGCCCCATATAAAAGCGAAGATTGTCAAAATGAACCGGATAAATTTCCGGCTCGGCTTCATCGAACCAGACGCCGTCCACGCCGTTGTCGATGTAGTTTTCCCGGATGGCGCGCCACACATACTCTCTGGTCGCGGGATTGGTCGCATCGATTTCCGCCTGCCAGCCGTAAAAGGAAAACACTCTGTCGGAACCTCTCTCGGTTCTTATCAGCAAATTGTTATCGCTCATATACCGGTAATTCCGGCTGTTTTCGTTGATGGTCGGCCACACGGATACAACAAGTTTTGTCCCCATCTCGTGAAGTTCCCTTGCCATCGCCCTGACATCGGGCCAGTATTTCGGATCAAATTCATAGTTTCCCTGCTCTGTCCAGTGGAAATAATCCGCGATAATGACCGCAAGCGGGATCCCCTCTTTGTGATACCGTCTTGCCACCGCCAACAGTTCTTCCTGCGTTTCATACCGCAAGCGGCACTGCCAGAAACCGGTTGCCCAATGCGGCATGACAGGGGCGTGCCCGGTCAAATCGGCAAGCGTTGCCGTCACTTCTGCGGGAGAACCGGCGATGACGACATAATCGATCCGCCGGGCAGCGTCACTTGACCACCTTGTCCTGTTGTGGGACAAATCAACGCTTCCCGTGCCGGGGCTGTTCCAAAGGAATCCGTAACCCAGCGAAGAATAAACATAGGGTATCGTACATTTCGCATTGATGTTCCTGATATCAAAAGAACAGCCTTTCAGATCAAACCTGTTGTTTGGCTCGTGCCCCAGACCGTAAAAATGCTCGTTCTCATTGGGGTTAAAGGTTACCCTTGTTTTCCAGCAGCTGTTCCCGACGCTGACGCAGGGGCGGTACTCATTGTCAAAGGTCATTTCGGGCTGTTCTTCCAGCAGTTTCTCCCCATTTTTCCAAAAGGAAACGCTTCCGTCTCTGTTGAGTTTCAGCGCAAGATCCCCGTTGACGACCATGGCAAAAGAATCAAATACCTGCCTGTCGCAAGCCATGTCCAGTGGCATCAGGGTATAATTCTCTTCTTCCTCCCTACAGGACGGGAACCCCTGAAACCGGATCGCATTTTTCGCACAGGCGGTGATTTTGATCAGCTCGCCTTTTCGCATATAGTACAGCGCATTGCCTTTTGTAATGATATTATCCATGTTGACCTCCTGTTTCACCCGAGGCTCCCTTTTTGCAGCAGGGAAAATCATTCCCGCAAAGGGGAATCCGCCGCCAGGACAGCAATCAGACGCCGCTGTCCGCCTCTGCTATTGTTATAGCATAAACACACCCATGTGACAAGAAATTTGATTCCTCGTAATCAAAAAAATAAAAAGGCGTATGATAAAGCAACTTTTTTTACACTGTTGTGAAAATAATGATTACAAATGGAGCATTTGTTATAAGATCATAAATTAACTATCCCGTCTATGATTCAGGGTTGGGGAGCGACGGTCTGCTGCATTTAAAATGTGGTACGCTATCACATTTCAATCTACGCTCCCCGTGCGGGGAGCGACTGCTTCGATTGTGGCTCTGTGCTTAGCTTTTCGATTTCAATCCACGCTCCCCGTGCGGGGAGCGACGCAATATCCTTTGTGATTGCAATCGCCCGTTTGATTTCAATCCACGCTCCCCGTGTGGGGAGCGACGGACATGGCGGCAGTGATTCTGGCGCGACAAAAGATTTCAATCCACGCTCCCCGTGCGGGGAGCGACGATAACACCTGATTGTTATTGTTCACAGCCGCAAATTTCAATCCACGCTCCCCGTGCGGGGAGCGACTATCGGTCAAGAGTATCACCTCGCTTTCATAGCAATTTCAATCCACGCTCCCCGTACGGGGAGCGACTGATGCTGGTAGAAAAGGTGGAACACACCTTTGCAATTTCAATCCACGCTCCCCGTGCGGG
>CALWIU010000035.1 GCA_944380845.1 uncultured Clostridia bacterium
GCCGCACCGCCTTGTCGGTGTGATGGCGCAAAATACCCCGGACACCGTACAGGACGATCATGTATGGTCTGTCGGCAGTCAAAAAATCTGAAAAAGGAGAAATCGACATGGATTTATATCAAACAGATCCCGAATTTGCAGAGCGTTTCGCGCATTTTGCGCTTGATGAAGTGGCGAAGGAAGAAGATCAACAGCTGGAACCACCTGTGCGGTATATGGCTATTTTGGCGGCTCTGATCGGATGCGGCGGCATAGATGCCTATCAGGAAATACTTCCCGACGCGCTGGAAAATGGACTTTGTCCCGCAGCAGTAAAGGAAATTGTTTATCAGGCTGCCGCTTATCTGGGATATGGCAGAATTGTACCGTTCCTAAACGCTTCCAATAAAATATTGCTCAATGCCGGAATGACGCTTCCGCTGGAAAAACAGGCGACAACCACCCTTGATGACAGATTGGAAAAGGGAATCGAAGTGCAGGCGCAAATTTTCGGCGAACACATGAAAGAGGCATGGAAAAACGGATATATCAATCGTTGGCTGGCTGCGAACTGCTTTGGCGATTATTATACAAGAAAAGGGCTTTCGTTAGCGGAGCGCGAGATGATTACTTTTTGTTTCCTGATAGCACAGGGCGGGTGTGAACCGCAGGTTACTGCCCATGCAAAAGGGAATATGAATATCGGTAACGGGAAAGATTTTTTGATGAAAGTCATATCGCAATGTCTGCCTTATATCGGATATCCCCGCAGCCTGAACGCCATTTCCTGCGTAAATAAGGCGGCGGAAGAATGAATAGAAAAGGCGTTGTCAAAATAGCTGTTGATGTTTTGATGACACTGGCACTGTTTTTTCTGATGGGGTATTCGCTTTGGGGCGAAAAGGCACATGAGTGGGTCGGGATAGGACTATTCTGTCTTTTTATCATTCATCATGTGGCAAACGGCTATTGGCATAAGACGATAGGCAAAGGAAAATATCATACGCTTCGCCTTGTAACGCTTTGTGTTGATTGCCTTTTATTCGTCGCCATGTTGGCGCAGATGTACAGTGCCGTCGTCATGTCCCGCTATGTGTTTGCCTTTTTGCCGTTTCATGGCAATTTGTCAGCGGCGCGCCGTTTGCATCTGCTTGGCGCATATTGGGGATTCCTTTTCATGGGGCTGCATTTAGGGCTTCATTGGAATCTGGTGCTGAATTTATGCCGAAAAGTGACCGGAATCAAAAAACAGTCGAAAAGCCGCGGTCTTTTCGCCTTCCTCATCGGGGCAGGCGTCGCAGGATATGGCGTCTGGGCGTTGATCCGCCGGGAATTACCGGTTTATCTGTTTTTGCAAAGTGCGTTTGTTTTTTTTTGATGACAGCGAACCGAAACTTTTGTTTTATCTTGATTATCTCGCGTTGATGGGGCTTTGTGTCTTTCTTGCTCATTACAGCGCTGAGATGATTCGGAAATGGAAAGGAAAGGCGGCAAAACAGCAATGAAGAAATGTTTTGTTTTTATAGTAAGTGTGGTACTTTGTTTTGGTTTTGCCGCTTGCGCAGATCGCAGAAGAATCTCTTTTGAGCCAGGGCAAAGTGACCTTCAGGAGCAGAATACGATGCCGCAGAACAGCGAAATTTCCCAGCAGCAAACGACCGGTTCCCAGACAGAAACACCGGCTGCAAGTGATGTCGAAACATCCACAGCAGCGGAACAAAAGGCGGTGCTGATCGTTGGTGAACAGAAAATGGAAATCACTTTGTACAATACCCCTGCGGCAAACGCCCTTTATGAACGGCTGCCGCTTACACTGACCTTTGAAGATTTTAATGGCATTGAAAAAATTGCCTATTTGGATGATGCGCTTCCCACGGAGGAGGAAGAAGATGCTTATACCCCTTCGACAGGCGATTTTTGCCTGTATGCGCCGTGGGGAAATCTGTCCATATTCTATCAGGATTTTCGTCAGTCGAGCGGGTTGATTTCATTGGGGCATATTGATTCCGGCATGGATGTTATACGGATGCAAAGCGATTCTTTTGTTGCCACGCTGGAAAGAGCGGATTGATTTTTTTAATGGACGCTGCCTGCCATCGTTTTTCGACGGAACGGCTGACCATGATGATAGAAAAAAGGCTTTCCGGTGAACGCCGGAAAGCCTTTCTTTATGTTATGCACCAATCAATCTAAAATAACGCCCATGGTACCGGCAGGCGCCAAAACAGCGTTGGCTTCGTCGGTATCAATGTGCATGGCAAGCGCGTAGCTGTCGCTGACACGAACAACGACATCGCCGAAAACAAGGCTGCGCTCCGGGGAGTCAATTTTGACAGATACGATCTGTTTGTCGGAAAGACCAAATTTTTCAGCATCGGCAGTGGTCATGTGGATGTGCCGTTTTGCAATGATGACGCCTTCCTGAATCTCGATCTCACCGGCAGGGCCCACCAATTTGCAGGCGCCGGAACCTTTGATGTCGCCCGATTCGCGAACAGGCGCTTTGACGCCGATCGTGCGTGCGTCCGTGGCGGAAAGTTCGACCTGAACATCTTTTCTCAGCGGGCCAAGAATCGAAACAGCGGGGAAGCTGCTTTTTTCTCCGACTACCGCGACCCGCTCCGTGCAGGCAAACTGACCCGGCTGGGAAAGCGCTTTTTTCGGTGTCAGTTCATAACCTTTGCCATAAAGAATATCCAAAGCCTCCCGCGTCACATGGACATGACGGGCGGAAACTTCAACCAAAACCTCTTTTGCCATAAAAACCATCCTCCAAAGAAAGAATCTACAGACCTATTTTACACCCGAAGCAAAAAAAATGCAAGAAAAAGGAAAAAGATTTCCGTCTGAACGGAAAAGTTTTTCTCTTGACAGCGTTCGGCGGTTGTGTTATGATGATGCCAAACAAATGTTCTGTATGGAGGCGTTGATATGTCGGGATGGCTCCCCTGGAGCGGCTGTTCTCTTGTCAGCGAGGGCTGCCGCAATTGCCGGTGCGGCTGTGATTTACCGGTTAAAACGGCTGATTGGGATTTGCCGCTGCGTCGTGCCCGCGACGGAAAGTATTTGTTGAAAAACGATGGTGACTTTGTTTACACCTGCTTTACTTCAGATTTTTTGCATCCGGCTGCGGATGCGTGGAGGAAAGAGGCGTGGCGCTGTATGCGCGAGCGGAAAGACCTCGATTTTCTTTTTACCACGCGCCGCATTCATCGATTTTACGCGTCTCTGCCTTTTGACTGGCAAGACGGGTATGCGAATGTTTTTATCGGCTGCTGTTGCGAAAATGAGCGCAGCGCCGCTGCAAGGCTTCCGGTTTTTTTTGAGGCGCCTATTCAAAATCGATATCTGTTTTTTCAGCCGCTGCTTGAGGAGATAAAAATAGAACCGTATTTGGAAAAATACGGTTCTGAATCGATCAAAGGGATTATTTGCAGCGGCGAAACCGGCAGAAATGCGCGAGTTTGCGATTACGATTGGATCCTGTCGCTGCGGGACGCCTGTGAAACGCATCACATTGCATTTCGATTCCGGCAAACCGGTTCGCTTTTTCGCAAGAACGGAAAGATTTATCGCCTTTCGCCGACGCTCCAGCGTGCACAGGCAGCAAAGGCGAACATCGATCTGTTTTATTGATCCGATTTTTCTTCCGCAGGGGGTTCTGTTGCCACCGTTGCCGATGGGGCGTCGCTGGATAGCGGTATTTCTGCCGTTCCTGTTTGCGCGGCGGCTTCTTTCCTGGCTGCTTTTCTGTTCTTTTTGACAGGCTTCTTTTCTTCATCCGGCGGGAAGAAATCAACGCCTTCAATGGGTTTCGGATGTTTGGTGAAGCGCAGAGTCATAACAAAGAACACCGCAAGGCATACCAAAACCAGAACGGCGGACAACAACTGCGACACGCGAATGGTCGTTGTTCCGATGTACAGGCTATCCGTGCGCAGTCCTTCGATAATCATTCGGCCGATGCCGTACCACATTCCGTAGCACAAAAAGATCTGACCGCTGTAGCGCCGGAATTTTTGGCAGATGATGTACAGCAGCACAAAGCCGATAAGGCACCATAAGGATTCATATAAATAGGTGGGATGGACATAGCTGTTGGGATCCATGGAGATGCCGCGTTCGGCAAGGGTCGCGGCATGGTATGTGATATTATCGGCAATTTTTTCACTCCACATACCCCACGGCATTTCGGTGTTGGTTCCAAAGGCTTCCTGATTGGCAAAATTACCCCACCGGCCGATTCCCTGGCCGATCAACAGGCTCATTGCGGCAATATCCAATAAGTTATAAAAATTCAGCTTGCGAACCTTGCAGACAATAAACGCGCCGATAACACCGCCGATAATTCCGCCGTAAATGGCAAGTCCGCCTTTCCAAATGGCAAAAATATCCAGCAGATTGTCTTTGTAGGTGTCCCATTCAAAAGCCACATAATAAAGCCGCGCGCCGATGATGCCTAAAATCGTACCATAGATCAGCACATCGACCATCTTGTCCAAGCTCATTTTCCATTTGTAGGCCATTCTGCCGCCGAATAATACGGCGAGCAAAAAACCGAAGGCAATGATTACGCCATACCATTTAATGCTGAATTCATGTCCGCCGATGGAAAATTCACAAAAAATGGATGACACGGAAAAGGCGTGATCGCCAAAGGCTTTAAAGAAAACATCCGTGGCGTCTTGGAAAAATTTCATTGCATTCACCATCCTGTTGAAAAAAGGCACGGAAGGCGGAGCGCCGCAGACCGTGCCATATTTTTTTATCCTTCGTAGTCGTCTTCGTTTTCCCAGTTGTGCCAGACAGCCTGGACATCATCGTTGTCTTCGAACATTTCCAGCATTTTGCCCATGGCTTTGATGTCGTCCGGGTTGTCAATGCGAGAATAGGTTGTGGGAATATATTCTGCCTGAGAAGAGATCAGGGTATATCCTTTGGCTTCCAGCTGATCGCGGATCTCGCCGACATCGGTCGGCTCCGTGCGGATGTCAAACAGCTCGCCATCGGTCAAAAAGTCAACCGCGCCTGCTTCCAAAGCATCTTCCATCAGCTTGTCTTCGTCCACGCCTTCTTTTTCAATGAGAATAACGCCCTGACGGTTGAACATAAACATAACGCTGCCGCTTTGTCCCATATTTCCGCCGTATTTGTCAAAATAATGGCGAACATCGCCTGCGGTACGATTGCGGTTATCGGTCAGCGCTTCGACCACCACGGCAATGCCGCAGGGACCATAGCCTTCATAAATGATTTCTTCGTAATTGTCCGCGCTGGTGTCGCCCGCTGCCTTTTTAATAATGCGCTCAATATTATCGTTGGGAACATTGTTGGCTTTTGCCTTAGCGATAACATCCTTCAGTTTGGAATTGCCCGCAGGATCCGGCCCGCCCTCGCGGACGGCAACGGCGATTTCTCTGCCAATCTTCGTAAAAACCTTTGCGCGCTGGTTGTCGGTTTTTTCTTTTTTCCTTTTAATTGTGCTCCATTTTGAATGTCCGGACATACTACTATATTTTCCTTTCCAAAGAAACTGATAGATAACAGAAATATTTTATCACTAAGCTCGAATTCCGTCAAGTGCCGCGCTGAAAAAGACCGGGCAGACGAGTATTTATGATAATGTTGACTATTTCTTTTTTGTGTGATATAATACGCTTGTACAAAAAACACAAAGACCGGCGCGTTGCGGCGAATTTCTTCTCCTGTGAAGCCGTGTCCGGCTGTGTTGTGCGTACAGGAAAAGGAAGTGGATGGTATGAAAAAAATCATAGTTGCCGACGACGAGGAATTGATTCGTAAGCTGGTTTGTGATTTTTTGACAAAAGAGGGTTATGAGCCATTGCAGGCTGCGGACGGGGAAGAGGCGCTGGCGCTGTTTGACAGCAATCCGGATGTTGAGCTTTTGATTTTGGATATCATGATGCCGAATATGGACGGCTGGGAAGCCTGCCGCAAGCTGCGCGAAAAGAGCAATGTCCCCGTGATTATGCTGACGGCACGGAGCCAGGAATTCGACGAGCTGATGGGCTTTGAGGTCGGCGCCGATGACTATGTTACCAAACCCTTCAGCCCTTCGGTTTTGATGAAAAGGGTCGCCGCACAGCTCAGACGAGCCAATGCCGATTCCGCTGCCGAGGTCCTGACGCTGGATAATCTGGAATTGAATCAAAGTGCCCATTCCGTTACGCTGGATGGCAAACCTGTTTCTTTGACGCTGAAAGAGTATAGTATTCTGGTCAAGCTTCTGTCATCGGCGGATCGTGTTTTTACCCGTGAACAGCTTCTGGATGATATTTGGGGGTATGATTTTTACGGCGATATCCGCACGGTTGATTCCCATGTCGCTCGCTTGCGCACCAAGCTGGGAGAATGGGGTATGAAATACATCAAGACCATTTATGGCACCGGCTATAAGATTGAGGTTACTGGGAATGACGGATAATAAATCGGCAAACAGCAAGAATGCAAACAACAAGAATAATGAATATGTGCCTTCCTATATTGATGAGATCATTGAGGAAGAAACCAGCCAGCGCAAAAAGCGTTTACCTGGCATGAGCATCAGCACCCGTCTGTTTTTATATATCATGACGATGGTGCTGATTTTTATCGCGACCATTATTTTTGTTGACACGCGGCTTTTGAATGTCGCCCATATTTTTTCCACCGCCTGGCAGCTTTGGGAACTGGGGGACGAGGTCAACGCCCTGTATCAAACAGACGGCGATTTTTTGCAGGGGCTTTCCGATCTGGAAAATAAATACAGCATTTCTCTGGAAATATATGATGCAAATGATCATTTGGTTTATTCCTCTGATTCAAATCCGGATCATTACGGGGAAGATACAGATCAATCCCTAATCCGCCATTATGAATTGATTGCCTCCAGCGACATCGGCGTAAATCGACATTTTGAAATCCAGCGGGATCTTGCTTCCAGCTTTCAAATGGAATATATCGTCTATGTTTCGACGCTGGAAAATAATTATACGGTCAAAGCCTATAAAATGAAATCGCCGGTTGATGAAGGCGTGCAAATGGCCATACAAACCGTGGCATTTACCGCGATCGGAATTATTTTTATTTCCGCAATTATCATCCGGCTGTTTTCTGTCAGGTTTACAAACCCGCTGAAAGAGATCAGTGCAGTGACGCAAAAAATGGCGCAGCTTGATTTTTCAAAGCGCTGTCCGCCCAGTCGCACAAAGGAGATTGCCGTCCTGTCCAACTCGGTCAATGTAATGAGCGAGTCATTGCAGGCGACGCTTGAAGACTTGCGCGAAAAAAACAAAAAACTGCAAGATGATTACGAGAAAGAAAAGACGCTGGAACACCTACGGTTTGATTTTATTACCGGCGCGTCACATGAACTGAAGACCCCTATCGCGATCATCCAGGGGTATGCGGAAGGGTTGACCTATTTTGTCGATTCTGACCCTGAGACTGCGAAGCAATATGCCGAAACCATTGTCGGTGAAACCAAGCGCATGAACGATCTTGTTTTGCGGCTGCTGGAAATTATCCGCTATGATTCCGGCGATTACATCATCAACCGGGCGGTATTCGATGTACATGATCTGGTGCAGGAATGGTTCACCCGGGAAGAAAATATCCTGGCGGAAAAACAGATCCGTTATATGAATACCATTCCCCAGGGGCTGATGGGCAGCGGCGATGCGATGCTTTTGGGTGTAGCAGTAAGCAATTATCTGTCCAACGGCGTTTCGCATATCGGCGGCGAGCGGCTGCTGAAAACATGGTGTACGGATACTGGTACCGCCTATCGAATCAGCGTTTTCAATACCGGCGACCCGATCGCCGATAAGGATATTGATAAAATCTGGTCAAGCTTTTACCGCGCGGATAAATCCATGTCGCGGAAAGAGGGACGCTTCGGTCTGGGATTGGCTGCCGTTTCATCGATACAACACCTGCACGGGCAGGCTTTTGGTGTCGAAAATATGGAGGGCGGCGTCCGGTTCTGGTTCGATATTGAAAAAGCCAGTGAAGAGGAAATCGAACAGGCGAAAAAAAATTATGGAATAAAGGCAGTCGGGGGGACTTATTGTGGCAGTTAAAACGAAAAAAGAGACAGCACCCGTCAAGGAACATCCAAACCGAATCGGTATCAGGGAAGGGCTGGGCTATATGCTCGGCGACGCCGGGAACCTGTTTGTTTTGACTTATGTTTCTTCCTTTTTAAAGGTGTTTTACACCGATGTACTGAAAATATCAGAAAAAAAAGCCGCTACGCTGTTTCTGATTTCCCGTTTGTGGGATGCTGTCAATGACCCGATGTGGGGTGCGCTTGTAGCGCGGCGCAAACCGACCAAAAACGGGAAATTCCGCCCGTATCTGAAAACCGTATCGATTCCGCTGGGCATTTCCGCGATCCTCTGCTTTGTGGATTTCCGGATGTTTACACAAAGCGAAACGATGATTCTTGTTTTTGCCTATATCACCTATATCCTGTTCGGGATGCTGTATACCGGTATTAACATTCCCTTTGGGTCGCTGGCTTCTGTAATCACCGATGATCCCAAGGGCAGAACGCTGCTTTCTACTTTCCGTTCCATCGGTGGGGGAATCGGCGGCGCCGCTCCGTTGCTGCTGGCTCCGTTGCTGATCTACAAAACCGTCGGTGTGAACGCAGATGGCTCCGAAATCCAGGCTGCGGATGCGGGCGGTATGCTTTGGTTCGCAGTTGCCATGGGCGTTTTGTCTATGATCTTTTATATGATGTGCTATGGCTCGACAAAAGAACGGGTCCCTTCAGAATCGCATCCCAAGGTCAATATGAAAGCTACTTATTTGGGAATGCTGAAAAGCCGTCCCTTTGTTACCTGCGCTCTGGCAGGTGTGCTGATCAGCGGTCAGCTGCAATTTGCTTCGCTGAACCAGTATTTATATAAAAATTATTTTGAAAACACCAATCTGTCGATTATCGGTACCATCGCAAATTATTTGCCCATGGCTGTCATGATCCTTTTTATGCCCAAGCTCGTGGAGCGTTTCGGCAAAAAGGAGCTTTGCGGGATCGGCACTTTCTTTTCGGCGGCTGCGTCGGTACTGATGTATTTTATTGTACCTCGATGCGAGCGTCTCGGCAGCGCGCCTGTGGTATTTATGATCTTTTTGTTTATCATCGGTTTTGGATATTCCTTCGTCAGTATTACCAACTGGGCGGTTGTTGCCGATGTGATTGATTATCAGGAATACAAAACCGGCCTGCGCTGTGAAAGTACAATTTACGCTGTTTATACTTTTTGCCGCAAACTCGGACAAACGGCGGCAGATACCGGCGGATTGCTGTTGTTGAGCAGCATAGCGGGCTATGATGGCGCGACCATGGGCAGCAGCGGTTATATTCCCGGCGTCGGCGAGGGCATTTTGTTTGTTTGCACGATTGTTCCGGCCGTGGTATACACGCTGGTATTCCTGCTGATGCAGTTTGGCTACCCGCTGACAAAAGGCAGATTGCAGCCCATTTATGATGCCATCCGCGAAAAACGGGAAGCGCGCATGGCGGCAGCAGAAGCGGAATAAAAAGCAAGGCATTACTCTATAAAAAAGGACGCAGCTTTCGTCTGCGTTCTTTTTTTGACTTTAACAAAGAAATCATTCATCCGGTTTTACCAGGCACCGATGATTTACAAGACTTTAGGAAGGAATGCAAAGATCATTCAGGCTTCTGTATATTTCTTTTTGTTTTCTGTTTTAAAAGCCCTGTTTCTACGGCTTACTGTTCTGAAAGCAAAAACAGCAGGAAAGCAGCAGGGCAGATGAAAAACCGCAAATTCTGAGCGGCGGTGTGCATTGTTTCCTTCATTGCCGGCAGAAGCTCAGGATTCCTCTGGGGCACAGAGCCAGACGGCGTGGGCGATCCCGGGAATGTTGCTGCCTTGCTGAGCGGTTGTGGTTGACATCAAAGCGCCGGTTCCCACAAACAAAACATTCCGTATTTTGCCGCTGCAAAGGCGTTTGTAATAATACGAGCTGATAACCGAAGCAGAACAGCCGCATCCGGAGCCACCGGCGTGAACATCCTGCGTGCGCGGATCAAAGATCAGGTTTCCGCAGTCCTCATGAACGGTGGAGAGATCAACCGATTCTCGTTCTTTTAATAAATCCAGAAGGAGATGGGATCCGATCATTCCGAGATCACCGGTAACAATTTGATCGAAATCTTCTGCTTTTTTTCCGGTATCCCGCAAGAAATCAATAATGGTACAGGCGGCAGCCGGCGCCATGGCAGCCCCCATATTGTTTGCATCGGTTATGCCTAAATCACGAATTCTGCCGATCATGACCGCACGAACGAAGGGTCGTTCCGGAAGATGTTTGCCGAACAAAACAGCGCCCGCGCCGGTTACCGTTCTTTGCGCGGTGGCGGGACGCTGACCGCCATATTCCAACGGAAAACGAAATTGCCGCTCCGCTGAACAAAAATGGGAAGAAGCGGCGGCAATGGCAAGATCTGCCGCGCCGCTATCGGTTGCCAAACCAGCCAAAGCCATGGCCAGTGCCATTGTCGAACAGGCGCCGAACAATCCGGCAAAGGGAATATCGGTGTTCTTGGCAAAGAACGCGGATGCGACGCATTGATTTAATAAATCCCCGGCAAAAATCATATCGATGTCCGCATACACTTTTCCCGCTTTGATCAACGCACGACTGACCGCGTCGGATGTCAGCCGGCTTTCGCACTGCTCCCATGTCCCCTCGCAAATTTTATCGCTTTCGTAGCAAATATCAAATTCCTCTTTCAGCGGGCCTTCTCGCTCTGTCTTTCCGACCGCTGCCGCACCGGCAAGCAGGGAAGGGCGGTTCGGCAGTTCGATAACATATCTTCCGATTCGTTTTGCCATTGTTCGCACATCCTTATCCGTTCAATACAAAGCAGTAATCAATCAGTCCGTAAATGGCAGCCAGACTGCACCCATAGGCAATCACCGGCCCTGCCAGCGTAAACATCTTTGCACCTGTACCCAAAACTTTGCCTTCTGTTTGAAATTCCATTGCCGGTGATACAACGGAATTGGCAAAACCGGTAATAGGCACAAATGTTCCTGCGCCAGCAAATTTAGCAATTTTTCCAAACAAACCCATACCGGTTAACGCTGCGGTCAGGGCGATCAGGGTGACGGAAACAGCAAGAGAAGCGGTGTCTTCTGTCATTCCCAAATATCGGTACAGTGTTAATAGCCCCTGCGCAAAGCAACAAATCAGTCCGCCGACCAAAAAGGCTTTCATCGTGTTCCAAAGGGTACTTGATGGGGGAACGGCTTTTTTTACCATCCTGTCATAAGCGGGATCAGGTGCTTTTTTCATGTTGCGACATCCTTTCATGCAAGTATTCTATGAAATAGTATTTCCGGTGTCACAAAAATTCGCACTGTAAAATTTTGTGCAAAAAAAAGACGCTGCATCAAGCAGCGTCCAAAAAGTTGATTGTCAGCGATCCTCAAGCTCGCCGTTCTCAGGAGCTTCAACAGCAGGGGGTTCGTCATTGCTCGGCTCGTCAGCAGAGGGGGTATCGCCTGAATCCGGTGTCTCGTCAGAAGGCTCATTGTTCGGCGCTTCTGTCGGAGCATCCGTTTCCGGCGGATCGGTCTGCGGCGGATCGGTTCTCGGAGCCTCAGTCGGCCGTCTTGTCGTTGTGGTCCGGCGGGTGGTTGTGGTGGAGCGGCGCGTTTCCTCATTGTCTTCTTCGTCATTCGCGTCGGTTTCTGTTTCTGACTCATCCGAAACAGAAGCGCTGGGCTCTGTCGGGCGGGAATTTGAGGGCAGCGTAATCAGGTTGGCGGCAGGTTCGCTGATAGAGGGTTCAGATTCTGTCTCCTGTTCCGTTGTCCTGCCGGCGGTCAGCCTGTCGATAAAGCCATACCGCTGATTTGCAAAATACAGTCCCGCGACCAACGCGACCAAAATCAACAGTAAGATCAACACAATAAGCGGCGCTTTGCTCGGTTTGGTCAGATCCTGCTGTTCTTCCGCCGGTTCATCGGCGGCGGCATCCTCCGGGGTTTCTGCTACAGCCCCTGCAACGGGAACTTCGACCGGCGTCAGATTTTCCAGCAGGACGGCAACGGCGCTTTCCGCTCCGTTTTCATTCGCCTGATCCACTAATTTCTGACAGGCTTGTTTCGGAGAAATGGCGTTGCGCAGGATATCCATGATCTGCTCGTCTGTGGTGTATTCATAGACTTCCTTGCTCAGAACCAAAACTTCGGTGTTTGGTTGGATGTTGGGAATAATTTTGCAATAAACATCAGAAGTTGGCAGTTCAGCATCTTTTTTATCGTTTTCCTCTTCAGCAAAAGGAATCTGATCTAAATAGGTTCCGTCGTAGACATAAACGGCGTTATCGCCGGTATTCGCAATATAGACATTGTCCTGAAAATGGTATAACAGCGTTGCGGAAAAGGCTTCATACGCGCCTTTTTGCATGGAAAGCTCGCGAAACGCATGATTGAAAAAGGAATCAGCTTCCGCAGGGAAGGACTCGCCGGAGGATTTGATGGCGGCAAGGTGCTTGGAAAGAATCTGCATTGCCGTTTCCGCCGCTTTGGTTTCACGGTCGCCGGAGGCAACCGCCAACACGATTTCACCGCTTAATGTTCCTGCGCCTTTATATCCTTTGTCCGCTGCTTCCGTCAGCAGAACCTTACCGTTCATATTGATGTTGCAGCCGTTCAGATTGGTGTTTTTATCCGGTTTGGTAATGACAACCGCTTCCGTTTTCATTCGTATCATATCGTTCACCTTTCCAGTCGGTATCGTCAAATCAAGTCTGCAAAAAACCAACTATTATAATATCATTTTGATTGGCATCAGTCAACTGCCTTTTGTAAATAATTCATGGATTCGATCCATCAAGTGGCGGCGGGTATCTCCGGCAAGATAAAGCGAGCCGCAAACAACCATTGCGTCGTAATTTTTCAGTAAAGTCAGTCCCAGATCAACAGCCTCGATCGGGTCGGGAACAGGGCGCGAAGAGACATTCTTTTCCCTGATTTTTTCACAAAGACTTTGCGCATCCAACGCCCGCTGATTGGAGGGTGTTGTGGTGATAACAGAAGAAAAACAGGGCAGCAGATGAGCAAGCGCTTTGTCGATGTCCTTATCCGCCATCATCCCCATAACGGCAAGAATTTTTTTGCCCGGCAATTGCTTCTGCAAAAGGGAAGAGAGGGCAGCAGTAGACGCATCATTATGTGAGCCGTCAAGAAGAATCGGCGGTTTTTCTAACAAAAGTTCACAGCGCGCGGGATTTTTGGTGTTTTCGATTCCCCGGCGGATGGCTTCGTCTGAAACAGAAAAACCGGGACAGTGCCTTGCGGTTTCAACGGCAAGAGCTGCGTTTTCACTTTGAACAGATCCGGGCAGCGGCACATGAAAGCGGAAGCCTCGATAGATTTCGTCAAACCCGGTCAGCGTTTCCTGTTGTGTGAGGATATCCTTTTTTTCTACAAGCGTCAAAGGCGCAGATTTTTCTTCGCAGATTCTGCGGATCACAGCTTGTGCGCAGTCGGGAATGGTGTCGGGGCAAAACACAGGACGCTCCGGTTTGATAATGCCGCTTTTTTCAAAGGCGATCTGCTCAAGGGTGGATCCCAGCACTTTGGTGTGATCCAGAGAAATCGAGGTAATCACGCTCGCCAGGGGGGATTCAATGCAGTTTGTAGCATCGAACCGGCCGCCAAGTCCAGTTTCTAAAATAATAATATCGCATTTTGCTTTTGCAAAGATCACAAAAGCCGCAGCCGTTACCGCTTCAAACTCCGTAACGGTTTCGCCGTCCTTTTCGACTTTTCCGGCGGCTTCTTTGACCAATTCGGTCGCTTCTATTAAAGATTGGTCATCAACCGGAACACCATCGATCTGAATCCTCTCCTGAAAACAGGTAATGTATGGCGAAGTGAAAAGCCCGGTTTTATAACCGGCAGCACGAAAAATTTCACTGAGCATGACCGCGACCGAGCCTTTTCCGTTGGTGCCCGCGATATGAATATAGTTTAGTCTTTCCTGTGGGTTGCCTAAATACCGGCAAAGTGCGCGGATTCGCGAAAGCCCCGGTTTCATACCGAAGCGCATAAGCGAATGATAATAGGCAATGGATTGTTCCAGGTTCATCATATGCCTTCCTTCTTATAAGAGGAAAGCCCGCCGAAAAGCGGGCTTTTCCAGTTCAAGATTACAGCTTTTGAAGTTCTGACTCGATCATGGAAAGTTTCTCAGTCAGTTTCTGTAATTTTTCCTTTTCTGCGTTGACAACGGCTTCAGGCGCCTTTGACAAAAATCCCTGATTGCTGAGTTTACCCTGAATGCGGGCAAGCTCAGATTCCGTATTCTTTTTGTCTTTTTGCAATCGAGCTTTTTCCTTTTCGGTGTCAACCAGTTCATCCAGCGGAATGTAGATCGTCGCATCTGCCGTTACAACGCTGACGCAGCCGTCCGAATCGAAAGAGGGCGCGACCTTTACATCGGAAGCAAACGCCAAACGGGTAAAATAGGTTGCGCCTTCCCGGAAGGTGTCACCGTAGGAAGTAGCAATCAGAAGCTGTGCTTTCTTTGAGGGGGGAACATTCATTTCTGCGCGGCGGTTGCGGACTGCACGAATTGCAGCCATGATGCGCGAAAATTCCGCTTCGTCCTGTGGAAAGCTCAGGGCTTCGTCATATTCAGGAAAGGCGGAAATCATAATGGATTCGCCTTCATGCGGCAGGCTCTGCCAGATTTCCTCGGTAATAAAGGGCATAAAGGGATGCAGCAGTTTTAAGGTGTTGGACAAAACATACACCAGCACGGCTTTCGCGGTTTGTGCCGCTTCGCCGCCTGCCTGCAAACGGATCTTTGTCAGCTCAATATACCAGTCACAAAAAACATCCCAGATAAAATCGTAAAGTTTCTGAACGGCAATGCCCAGCTCGTAGCTGTCCAGGGAATCGGTCACGCTTTTGACAAGATCATTGTATTGTGAAAGGATCCATTTATCCTCCAGCGCCGGATGGTCGGGCAGATGAGGAGCAGGTTCGTTCTCGTCAAGGTTCATCAGGACAAAGCGAGAAGCATTCCATATTTTATTCGCAAAATTCCGGCTGGCTTCCACTTTTTGATCCGAGAAGCGCATATCGTTGCCGGGGCTGTTGTTCGTTGCGAGCGTAAAGCGCAGGGCATCTGCACCGTATTTATCAATGACTTCCAGCGGATCAATTCCGTTGCCGAGCGATTTGGACATTTTTCTGCCCTGGGCGTCGCGAACCAGACCGTGAATCAACACCGTATCAAAGGGAACCCTGCCGGTGTGTTCAATACCGGAAAACATCATACGCATGACCCAGAAGGGAATGATGTCATAACCGGTCACCAGCGTATTGGTCGGATAATAGTGTTTAAAGTCCGGCGCGTCGGTATCAGGCCAGCCAAGCGTCGAAAACGGCCATAGCGCAGAGGAAAACCAGGTGTCCAGTGTGTCCTCATCCTGATGGATGTGTTCGCTGCCGCAGTGAGCGCAGCGGGTGATGTCCTCTTTGGAAACGCTGATTTCTCCGCAATCATCACAGTACCACGCAGGGATCCGGTGTCCCCACCAGAGCTGACGGGAAATACACCAGTCTTTGATGTTTTCAAGCCAATGAAAATATATTTTCTCAAAGCGGCGGGGGATGAAACGGGTTTCGCCGTTTTTCACCGCATCAATAGCAGGCTGTGCCAGCGGTTTCATTTTTACAAACCACTGTTTGGAAACACGGGGCTCCACAGTGGTATGGCAGCGCTGACAGGTGCCGACATTGTGGGAATAGTCTTCGGTCTTCAGCAAAGCGCCTTCTTCTTCCAGGTCTTTTACGATGGCTTTGCGCGCTTCGTACCGATCCATCCCTGCATAACGCGGATAGTCGTCGGTAATTTTTGCATCGTCGGTCATGACATTGATAACCGGCAGATTATGCCGCAAACCGACTTCAAAGTCATTGGGGTCGTGGGCGGGCGTGATTTTTACAACGCCTGTGCCGAAATCTTTTTCAACATACTCGTCCGCAATGACCGGGATTTCACGATGGACAAGCGGAAGGATCAGCGTTTTTCCCACCGCATCCTTATATCTTTCATCGCTGGGATTGACCGCAACAGCCGTATCGCCCAAAAGGGTTTCCGGACGGGTTGTTGCCAGCGTCAGGTACCCGCTTCCATCTTTAAAAGGATACTTCAGGTGCCAGAAATGCCCCGCCTGTTCCTCATACTCCACTTCCACATCGGAAATGGAGGTGCGGCAGTGCGGACACCAGTTTATCATGCGTTCGCCCCGGTAAATCAGCCCTTTGTTGTACAGGTTGACAAAAACTTCCCGAACGGCTTTGCTGCATCCTTCATCCAGGGTAAAACGCTCTCTCTCCCAATCGCAGGAAGAGCCGAGTTTTTTTAACTGCTCAATAATTCTGCCGCCGTACTGCGCTTTCCATTCCCATGCTCTTTTCAGAAAGCCTTCTCTGCCAAGGTCCTCTTTTGTCAGTCCTTCTTTTTTGAGCGCTTCCACGATTTTCGCTTCCGTGGCGATGGAGGCATGATCGGTGCCGGGTACCCAAAGGGTATCAAAGCCTTTCATGCGCTTATAGCGGATCAGAACATCCTGTAAAGTGTTGTCAAAAGCATGCCCCATATGCAGCTGCCCAGTAATGTTCGGTGGGGGAATAACAATGGTATAGGTCGGTTTCCCCTCCTGACGGCGGGCATGAAAATAATCTTTTTGAAGCCAAAAGTCGTAGGTTCGATTCTCTACCGCTTTCGGGTCGTATTTTTTCGCAAGTTCGCGGTTCATTCTTTCGCATTCCTTTCGGAAGAATCATCTGCTTCCGTCTGTTCGGTACGCGGGAAGATCTCGATTTTGATCTTTTCGATACGGCGGTCTTCCACACTCAGCACGGTAAATTTCAGATTCTCGTATTCCACAGTGTCAAAATTGCCGTCTGTCGGCAGATAGCCCAGCTGACTGATCACAAAACCGCCGATGGTATCATAATCGCCCTCGGGGAGCTTTGCGCCGATCAACTCGTCTACCTCGTCGATGTCGGTAATTCCGTCAACGGTGTAAACATTGTCGTTTATTTTAGAAATTTCATCATCGTCTTCATCGTATTCGTCGCGGATATTGCCGACAATGGATTCAATGATATCTTCAATGGTAACAATACCCGCCGTGCCACCGTATTCATCCACAATTACGCTCATCTGAATGCGTTTTTCTGTCATTTCCGCAAACAGTTCCCCGCATTTTTTGGTTTCGGGGACAAAATAGGCTTCGCGCATAACCTGCCGGATGGTGGTTGTGTTCGGAATATCTTCACCGATAAATTTCAACAAATCCTTAACATACACGATTCCGACGATATTATCCGGATCGTCATCATAAACCGGGATACGCGAATATCCGTCTTTGATGGCTGCCTGAATAACTGTCGTTACCGGTTCGTCAGCCTCTACAGCGGTCATATCCACCCGGTGCGTCATGATGTCGCCCGCGTCCATATCGTCAAACTCGAAAATGTTGTTAATCATTTCTTTTTGCGAGTTTTCGATAACGCCCTTTTCCTCGCCGACATCGACCATCATCAGGATTTCTTCTTCGGTGACCTGCTCTTCATCGGCATTCGGGTCAATGCCGATCAGCCGGAGAACGCCGTTGGTGGAGGCGGAAAGCAGTTTAACAAAAGGCTTGGTAACCGTTGCAATGCCCAAAAGAATGGGTGCAAAGGCAAAAGACAGCTTTTCCGGTTTTGCCATCGCGATTTTTTTCGGCACCAGTTCACCGAAAACCAGCGAAAGGTATGACATCAGGATGGTAATAACCGCAGAGGAAATCCCCTGTATCAGGCCGGCATAGCTTGCCATGGCAGCGTTGGCGCCAATAATGGCGTTGGTGATCAGCGGTGCGTAAGTCTGCGACGCCGAAGCACTGGTAAAGAAGCCCGCCAGCGTAACGCCGATCTGGATGGTGGACAGAAAATTGGAAGAGTTCTGGGTGAGCCGCAGAACCTGTTTTGCTTTTTTGTGGCCTTCGGATGCCAGTTTTTCGATTTTCTTATCGTTTAACGAAATAACTGCAATTTCGCTGGATGCAAAAAACGCGTTGACAAAAATCAGGACAATCATTAACACGGTTTTAAATACCAATGATACCGTGCTGGTATCCTGCTGTGTCGAAGCGGCAAGCAGCGTCAAAATACTTCCGGGGTCAGGGTCAGACATGAGATGAAATCTCCTTTCAAAAAAATAAAAAATATAATATATGGTAAACCATATTTAGGCTATTATACAGCAATAAGCATATTTTGTCAATTCCTGGACGGCTGTCTTTTTGGGGAATAAACCATAAAAAGAAATGGAAAAAAGCATTGAACCCGGAAAAAAGATATGGTAAAATAAGCCTGTCAAAATTTATACTGATGGGAGAAATCAATAATGAGCAATATTCGCTTTACCGGCGTCATGCCCGCTATGCTGACTCCATTTAACGATGACGGCAGCATTAAGAAAAATACGGTAAAGGAACTGATGGATTACCACTATTCAAAAGGTGTAAAAGGTTTTTATATCAATGGTTCCACCGGCGAGGGTCCGTGCCTGTCGCTGAAAACACGCCTGGAAATGAGCGAGACGGTCATGGAAAACAACAAGGGCAGAGGCGTGATTATTGAACATGTCGGCGCTCCTTGCTACAATGATGCCGTTGAATTGGTCAAGCACGCCGACAAAGTAGGCGTAGACGCCATTTCCTCTTTGGCGCCGAATTTTTATTTTTCCTTTACGGATGATGAAATTGTGGATTATTATCGCAAGATCGCTTCCTATACGGACAAACCGCTGATCGTATATGTTACGGCTCACATCAAATCCAATGTTGTGGCGCTTGTAAACCGTCTGATGGAAATTCCTACCGTCATCGGTTTGAAATATACGCTGCCTGATTATTTCCTGATGCGGAAACTGTGTGAAGTCAACGGCGGCGATATCAATATCATCAACGGTCCGGATGAAATGCTGATCTGCGGTTTGATTATGGGCGCGCAGGGCTGCATCGGTTCGACTTACAATGTCATGCCTGACTGGTTTGTGGCTGAGTACAACGCCGCCATGGCAGGCGACTGGGAAACCGCCCGTCAGTGGCAGTATAAGATCAACCGCGTGATCGATGTTCTGCTTCGCTACAGCGAAAATGGCGCGATCAAGGGTGTAAAAGCGGCGATGACCTGCAAGGGATTTGATATGGGCAACGCTGTTTATCCGTCGAAAGTATATTCGGCGGAAGAGCTGGCATCTTTGAAAAAAGAGCTGAGCGACTTGGGTATTGCTTTTGATAACTGATCCGATCCTCGCTGAGTGGCAGCAATGCTGCGGATCCTGAGCTTGTTTTCTGTTCTTTTGACAATAGATGGTTCGATTATGAAAAAACGGCACGGCAGAGTAAGTTCTGCTGTGCTGTTTTTTTGTTTATTTGCCGGTGCCGGCCTGTTTTTTTCGATTCTTTTCTTTTCGGTAAGCCGCCGGCGGCATGCCGGTCGTTTCTTTGAAAATCCTGCTGAAATGACTGAGACTGGCGTATCCCAATAGATTGGATAATTCCAACGGGGAGATATCCGTATCCGAAAGCGCGGAGCAGGCGTGCCGCATTTTCATGTCCCGCAAATATTCACAGACGGTTTTGCCTGTGTACTGGCGAAAGCATGCAATGATGACCGGTGCGGAAAAATTGGAAAGATCATAGACCTGCGAAGCGGTTATGCTCAGATTGTCCGGTGAGTGGATCTGCTGCAAAAGGCGGGTAAACCAGATCGGCTGCCGGGACTCTTTTTCTTCTCTTGAGCGGAACAGAGCGCAGAGCGCTTCAGACAGCAGTTCACAGATCAGCGGCTGAACCCGGTGGTCGTTGCCGTGCAGCAGTAGATTGATTTGCTCCGCCCGATGAAAAAAGAAGGCAGCGTCCGATTCATCCAGCTGCGAAAAACAGGACTTCTCCTCTAAAAAATCTTCCTTTGACAGCGAAAGAGCAGCCAACAGCCTGTCAAAACGCGCAGGCGTGATACACAGATTCATGTGCATACAGCTAAGATCCGGCGCGGGAGAGATGCGGTGAATGTCCCCGGGACGCAGAAGGCACAGGCTGCGCGTCGGCAGTTCATGGATACGCCCATTGTATTCATGAAGCACAGAACCTCTTGTCACGAAAAAAATTTCATAAAAATTATGACAATGCAGGCTCGTTGGCTCTGCACTCCACCAGTGGAAGGATACGCCGTATTTTTGCAGGGAAGGACTGTTGGCACTGTCAACTAATAATACAGAACTTTTATCTATACTGTTTGAATTTGTATTCATATTTTATAAAAATCCTTTTTTTCATTATCCGATAAGCACGACTGTAATAAGAATAGCATATTTAGATTTTCCTGTCAAAATAAAACTAAAATTTATAAAATCACAAAGTTTTTTTAAATAATCGCAAGAATTGACGGGTGAAAATGGTTACAATGAAGATATCGACAGGTAGAACTTTTCCCATAAAACAGAAAGGAGTGTTTTTATGGCCGAAAGGAATATCTCACGCAAAAAGACCAACGCATTCCGGTATGCGTTCGGGATGTTCGGCACCTCGATCCCGATCAATATGTTTAAAACTTTTGCCACTGTTTTTTATGTGGATCAGTTGAGCGCCGTGACATTCAGTCAGTTTGCGGCCATAACCTTTGCTTACACTTTTTTGGATGCAATCGATAACCCGATCTACGGCTTTTTGTCGGATCGTACCCGTACCAAATACGGCAGACGCCGTCCGTGGCTGGTAATCGCCACACCGCTTCTGGTGGTTTGCTATATTCTGTTCTTCAATCCGCCCGGTCCGCTCGCCGTTGGCACGCCGTTTGCCTATGTGATGCTGATGTATATGCTGACCGGTACGCTGGATTCCATGATAAGCACCAATTACGGCGCATTGTTTCCCGAATTGTTCCGCGATGACCGTGAACGCGCCAAAACCAATGCGATCCGCCAGATTTTTCAGTTGATTGCCATGGTCGTCAGCATTGCTTTGACGCCGGTCGTTGCAGAAAAAATCGGTTTCGGCAACACCGCAATCGTCTATGGTATCCTTGCCATTGCCGTGATTTGGTTTATGGCGTTCGGCGCAAGGGAAGACCTTTCGTTAATGGATCAGCCCAAACCGGGGCTTTTGAGCAGCATAAAAGCGGTGGTTACAAATCCAAAATTTTGGAAATACGGGATGACCAATGCCTGTTTTGCTGCGGCATTGGCGTTAATTCAGGCGGGCATTCCGTTTTATGTCAAATACTATCTTGGCAGAGAGGACGGAATGAGCTCGACACTGCTTCTCGGCGTGGCCATTCTCAGCGCCATTGTTTTTATTCCGGTGTGGATCAAGATTATTCACCGTCTGTCCGTCATGCGTGCCTGGCGGCTGGCGTTCGGGGTGATTACCGTCTTTCTTTTGCCGTTGTATGTCACTACCGTGCTGGGCGCCGCATTGCCGGTCGTGGTGCTTTTGGGCTTTGGCATGGCGGGTGTTCAGGCGACAATGGATTTGGTTTCCGCCCGCATTCTGGACGAGGACACCAGAAAGTTCGGTCTGCGCCGGGAAGGCATATATTCCAGCCTTTTGGGCGTTTTGAACAAGGCAAACGGATTGTTTGTCTCTGCCGGATATTTGATCGTTGATAAACTCTACGGTTTTGAAAGCGGCGATGTGCCCGGTGACAATCCCGGTGACGCATCGCGTTTCCTGACCGTATTATTCCCGGCTCTGCTTTTGCTGGTCGGTTTCCTTTTCTCTTTCTGGTTGAAATTCAAGGAAGATGAGAAAACCGAAAAAGAAGAAGTGCAGAAAAAATAAGGAGGGGAGCGCATGGCGCTGGCATTGGTCGATTTTGTTTCTAAAGAATTGCAAATGAATACATTGGTGACAGTTTGTTTTCCGGATTCGGTGCGCACAAACGGGGTTCCTTTGTCTGAGCGTAAGGTGCTTTGGCTTTTGCATGGGCTTTCCGATGACGGAACAGCGTGGCTGCGCAATGCAAAAATTGAATTGTATGCCCGTGAAAACGATTTGGTTCTGGTCATGCCGTCCGTTGGCCGAAGCATGTACTGCGATCAGGTGTTGGGGCAAAACTATTTTTCCTTTATAACCAAAGAACTGCCGGATTATTTTTCCTGCGTGTTCGGGCTTTCCGGCAAAAGGGAACAAAATTTTATCGCGGGTCTTTCTATGGGTGGTTTTGGCGCTATGCGTGCAGCGCTGACATGCCCGGAGAGGTACGCCGCTGTCGGCAGTTTTTCCGGCATTCTGGATCTTACGCCGCTGGCGCTGTCGCGTCAGGAACAGTGGGAAAGGGAATTCCCATTCCTGCTGAAAGACGCGGAAGATCCGGAAAATTCCCCCCTGAATCCAAAAGCACTGTTGCCCCGGGCGCAGGGAAAAGAGCTGTCGATTTATGTCGCCTGCGGCTTGCAGGATGATCTGCTGATTACCAACGAGCGGTTTTGCGCGAGAGCAAAGGAACTGAATATCCCGCATACTTATGTGACGGAGAACGGCAGTCACGAATGGAATTTCTGGGATCGTCACCTGGAGAGATTCATTTCGTTGTATATGAAAAAATGAAAAAAGAACAAGTAATCCGTCACAGGGTGGAAAGAAAAAAGGAAGGCAGCTACTATTCGATTTCCTTTACCGTTCCTGAGGGAGTGGATAAACTCACCGTTCGTTATGCTTACCATAAAGTCAGCCAGGGGGTGACCGGGCGGCGTAAAACGGCGAATATCATCGATCTTGGCTTGCAGGACGGCAACGGACGGTTTCTCGGTTGGAGCGGCAGCGCAAAAGAAGAAATCCATGTCGGGCGTTACGGCTCAGAAAAAGGATATTTTTCCGAACCGATTCAACCGGGAGAATGGCATATTCTGGTTGGCGCATATAAGGTTGCCGATTCATCAATAGAGGTAACCTATACCATCACTTTTGAAAAACTGGAAAGCCGGTTTTATTTCGGCGATCTTCATGTGCACACGGAGGCTTCCGATGGCAAATACAGCGCATGGGATCTGGCAAAACGAGCGAAAAAGCAGGGACTGGATTTCATCGCGTTTGCCGATCATAACAATTTTTCTGAAAACGATCATTTGCCGCGGATCAATGATTTTACCTGCATTCCGGCGGTTGAATGGACCCATTATAAGGGGCATATGAATCTGTTTGGGGTTCGTCATCCCTTTGAAAACGGATTTATTGCCAATCATTTATCGGAAATGAAAGCCTTGTTGGAAAATGCCAGAGAGAAAGGCGCTTATGTTTCAGTCAATCATCCGAAGTGCGGGGTTTGTCCGTATCTGTGGGGCGACGATACAGCGTTTGACTGGATGGAAATCTGGAACGGACCGATGCGGCCGGCGAATGCCCGCGCGCTCACATGGTGGACACAGCTTTTGCGTCTCGGCAGAAAAATTCCCATTGTCGGCGGCAGTGATTATCACAAGGGACGGTTCCCGGTTCGGCTGGGACAGCCGGTAACCGCCGTCTATAGTCCGTCGCCCGATTCGCAGGATTTGTTAAAGGCTCTTGCGGCCGGTCACGCCTATGTTACATCCGGCAGAACCGGAACGCGTCTTTCTTTGACCTGCGGCGACTATATGATGGGCGATACGATCCCGTGCGGTAATCATATTGAGCTTACCGCAGAAGCTTCCTTTTCCCCACTGGAAAAGCTGATTCTTGTCAGCGGCAGGGGAGAGCGTGAGCTGTCGTGCAGGGACGGAAAAATTCAGGTTGCCATCTCTGCACAAGAGGGGTTCGCTTATCTGAAAACCGTGCCGCGCGCCGGTAAAAGCGGTTTCTTTACGGCGGTGACCAATCCTCTGTATTTTCATTTGACAGAAGCAAACACCGGCTAACTGTGAAAAATTGCTTGATAAGATGTGAAAATTTATGAAAAATTGTTTACTTTTATGAAAACCTGTGGTATACTATGATTGGAACAGGAAATAAGGCAGGGGGTGGGCGGCATAGCCCGGCGCCATGCCTTTTTCTTATTCCGTAATACCGCAGAAGGAGATGTGACTATGAACATCACGATTATCGGCCGCAAGTGCAATCCCAGAGACTCTTTCAGAGACAGAGCGGAGAAAAAACTTGCCAAAATTGATCGCTTTTTTGACGATGAGGCAAATGCCAAAATCACCGTCAGTATTGAAAAAACGATGGCTGCGGTGGAAATTACCGTAAATAGCAACGGGCTAATCGTCCGTGCCCAGGAGCGCAGCGTGGATATGAATGATGCGCTGGACGCCTGCGTTGATTCCCTGATCCGTAAGATCCGTAAAAACAAGACCAAGGTCGAAAAGAAACTGCGTCGCGGTGCCCTTGAAAACTTTAATTTCGGCGACGATGTGGTCGAAGATGAATCCGATTATGAAGTCGTCCGCACCAAGGATATTGCCTTAAAGCCGCAGTCCGTGGACGAAGCCATTTTGCAGATGAACATGCTCGGTCACCAGTTCTATATGTTCCTGGATGACCATACCGACCGCGTCTGTGTTGTCTATGTCAGAAGCGACGGCGGCTATGGTTTGCTGGTGCCGGATATTGAATAAATTGAATCAACAGGGAAGATTCTCTGTTGCATGGGCGGGAGCTTCGGCTCCCGCTTTTTTATTTGTGAAGACATTGGCAGGTTACAGAGCTGTCATATCTAAGGAACGAGAAAGTTTTATTCAAGATAATTGCCATAATGGGAATTTTGGCAAGATGGATGCCGTAGGAACAACCATTGCTACGGCAGCGGAGAAAGATGTCAGAACTGAAAACAAGGTTTTCGCATTAAAGACATATCCTGATATCTTGTAATTGAATTGTTATTTTAAATTTTGTATATGAGAAAGATAATTTTTAAATTTGAATTTCTGGGATAGTTCGGGTTAGATAATGTGGATTTTGATCAAGGGAAGTCTACCGCTCTGTCAAAAATCAACAATTGACGCAGCGAGTAAAATATGATAAAATGAAGCGGTAAATTTAAACAAATATGTGAGGGATGACCATGCAGAACGAATCGATTGCCGCTGCCATTACACGGGGTGAAACCTATCTGGGAATGGAATTTGGCTCTACGCGCATCAAAGCCGTTTTGACCGACCTTTCCAACAAACCCATCGCTTCCGGCAGTTTTGACTGGGAGAACAGTCTGGTAGACGGCGTTTGGACTTATTCGCTGGACGAGATCCACAACGGGTTGCGCCAATGCTTTGCCGATCTGCAAAAGAATGTGCAGACTTCCTATGGCGTACCGCTGCAAACGGTAAAGTCCATGGGCGTTTCCGCCATGATGCACGGTTATCTGGTTTTTGATAAAAACGGAAAACTGCTGACACCTTTCCGAACCTGGCGGAATACCATGACCGGCGAGGCGGCAGCGTTTCTTTCTGAATTGTTTTCTTTTAATATCCCCGAACGCTGGAGCATTGCGCATCTGTATCAATCGATTCTGAAAGAGGAAAGCCATGTGGCGGATATCGCTTATTTGACGACTTTGTCCGGTTATATCCACTATTTGCTGACCGGTGAAAAGGTTCTTGGCGTAGGAGACGCCAGCGGGATGTTTCCGATTGACGGCGAAGCAAAGGATTATGATCAGCGGTATGTCGAGCGTTTTGAACACCTGATTGCCGCGAAAAAATATCCGTGGCGGCTGCGTTCTATTCTGCCGAAAGTGCTCTATGCCGGAGAGCAGGCAGGCACTTTGACCAAAGAAGGGGCGCTGCTTTTAGATCCCAGCGGTTCCTTTGCGGCAGGCGTGCCGTTTTGTCCGCCCGAGGGGGACGCGGGTACCGGCATGGTCGCTACTGACAGTGTCGCCGCCAATACCGGGAATGTCAGTGCCGGAACCAGCATTTTTGCCATGGTGGTGCTGGATCGTCCGTTGTCTCGTTATTATCCGGAAATCGATATGGTTACCACGCCGGACGGCAAGCCTGTTGCCATGGTGCATTGCAACAACTGTACCGGCGATCTGGATGGCTGGATCCGTCTGTTCGGCGAGGTTCTGCATTCCTTCGGCGTGCAAGTTCCCAAAGCACAGCTTTACGATACCTTGCTGTTGTGTTCCTTTGACGGGGATGACCATTGCGGCGGATTGATGAATTATAACTACCTGTCCGGCGAAAGCATTACGGGGCTTACCTGCGGAAAACCATTGTTTTTGCGTGAACAAAACAGCAGTTTTACCTTGCCAAACTTTATGAAGACGCAGCTTTTTTCCTGCCTTGCAACCCTGCGGATCGGCATGGATATTTTGTATCGGGAGGGCGTTTCTCTTGATTCCATGGCCTGTCACGGCGGATATTATAAAACCAAAGAAACCGGTGCCCGTTTTACCGCAGCTTCTTTGGAGACGCCGGTAACCATCATGAAAACAGCAGGTGAAGGCGGACCGTGGGGAATGGCTGTGCTGGCAGGGTACGCGGCAGAGCGATCCGAAACCGAAAGTTTGTCGGAATATCTGACAGAAAAGGTCTTTGTCGATGCTGAGAAAGAAACAACGCTTCCCAAAACCGTTGATGTAAATAGCTTCCGCGCGTTTTTACAGCGTTATCGTGATTGGCTGGATGCGGAAAAAACGGCGTCAAAGCTGTAAAATCGGGATCCGTTTCTGCAAAAAACGAGCAGATAGAAAGCAGCCTCCGAAAGAAGCAAGCAGCTTCTTTTGGAGGCGTTTTTTTTCTTATGGTTAGAAGTTTTCTTTGTGGCTGCCGGCAGCGTTAGCCACTGCTCGCTCAGCAGGAAACAGTAATGCCGTCAAAGAGGGCATAAGGAAGGGAAGAGGCGCCGTCTTCAACGGTTTCGCTGGAAAGGGCGACAACCTGATTGATCATCGATGATAAGTTTCCGCTGATCATGGTTTCGGTCACAGCGTGTTTGATTTCACCGTTCTCGATATAAAAGCTGTTTTTAGCTACGCCGGAAAAATCACCATTGATGGCAGGTTGGCCGCCGGAAAAACGATAAACCAACAGACCTTTATCTATGCTGCGGATCAAATCCGCAAGAGCCGTTTTCCCGGGCGCAATTACCATGCAGCCGCTGGAGTTGGGACCGCGTTTATTCCCTGTTTTCTTTGCAGCGTATTCAGACAGGCCGAAATCCATCAGCACACCGTTTTTGATGATATCGTAATTCTCACTGATATAGCCGTCGTTGGTGATTCGTTCGCCGCCAGCCATTCTTTCATCCAGAGGCGACATGGAAATGGTCAGCTTTTCATCGGCGACCTTTGATCCCAGGCGGTTTTTCCATGGGCTCGTGCCGTCAATCAGGGAGGTGTCGGAAATAAAATTGCCAAGCGCCATTCCAATCAAATCCAAAAGACAGATCGGCGCGACCAGAATTTTGCCGGTGAATTTTTCCGGCAGGCGTTTTGCTTCCAGCTCCATCTGACTGCGCAGCAAAAGTTCACGCTGCATACCGATATTAAGCAGCGGGCGAGACAAATCGTTGAACTGCGCGTCGCAATAATTAAAGGAGGTGGCGTTTTCACCCTCATGAGCGGAAAACATGGAGTTAAAATAATAGCCGCCGTGTTTTACGCGTTGGCAAACGCCATTGGAGTTGATCAATATGGAATCGCTTTCGGAATATTCTGCGATAACCTGTTCCAGAATGATTTTTGGATAATCGGTTTTTACCTGCTGCAAATATTCTTTTACCCGGTCAAACAGACCGTCTGCGTCTTCCTTCTGGGCACCTGTAACAAAATCTTTGTTTTCAGTGAGCTGTGCAATACAGACAGCGTCGTCCACAACACCGGCGTTTGCCGCCTCAATACAGTCGTGCGCCGCCTGATTGATCTGTTCTTTTCCAAACTGGTTAATGGTGATGGTTCCTTTTTTGCCGTCTTTGATTGCCTTAAAGGAGACCTGATTTTCCAGCAGCGTGCGGATCAGACTGATTTCGCCGCCGTCTACCGTCAGTTCTCTGGTCCTGCCTCGTGCCACAACGCACTGCGCGTCGTCAGCGCCGGCGTCTTTCAGGGCTTTCAGCGCATAAGATGCGATTTCTTTTAAATCCGTCATTCTTTCTCCCTCCTTATTGTCCGCCGATGGAGACTTTGCATTTGACGGCCGGACCGCCGATCCCAACAGGCATCGGCTGCTTTTTGCCGCAGTAGCCCGAAGACTCCCAGACCAGCTCGTCCGAAAGCATGGTAACGGTTTTCAGCATATCAAAAGCAACACCGGATATGGTCGTGTCCCGAAGGGCTTTTCCCAGTTTCCCGTTTTTGATTTCATAGCCCATATTGATTCCGAACATGAATTCACCGGTCGTATCTGCCTGACCGTTGCCGGTTCGGGTCAAAAAGTACCCATTGTCAATTGAGGCTATCATATCTTCCAGCTTGTCCTTTCCGGGCAAAATGGCGGTGTTGCGCATACGGATCAGCGGTTCATCAGAGAAGGCAAAGGCGCGGGCGTTTCCGCGCGGCTTCATTTGATAACGGACAGAAGATTCCAGATTGTTCATATAGCCGACCAGAATTCCGTCACGGATCAGCACTTCGTCTTCACAGGCTGTACCTTCGTCGTCAACAAGGATCGGCAGAGGGGTCGGCTTTCCCAGGGCAGTGTGTGCGAAGTCTACCATGTTCACCAGGGGAGAAGCGACCTGCTTGCCTAAGTTGTATCCGGCAACCGAACCACCGGTAACCATATCCGCTTCGACGGTGTGTCCGACCGCTTCATGTGCCAGCATGCCCGATAGAGACGGCGCAAGAATGACATCCGCTGTTCCGGCTTGGGGAAAAATACCTTCTGTTTTGTCCATCAGTTCATGGTACAGTTTATCGATGATCCCATAATATTTTTCAGTTGAGGTGAAATAATCCGGAAAATATCCGTGTCCGCCGTCCAGAACCTCAAACAGCTCCAGCGTCTCTCCGTCCTTTGTCTCAGCGGAAAGAAAAACATAAACATACACACGCGGCGCAACGGTATGCGCCTGTGTACCGCTGGTGGTGTATAACAGCTTTTCAAATTTCTCCGCCACGGCAACGACGCGCCGTCCGGTCAGTTTGGGATAGGTTTTGGCAATATAGCCATCTAATTCCATCGCAAAATCAATATAACATTTGCGGGGAATCGGCGGTGGTAAGGTTTCCAGTTTCTCATGATAAGGAGCTGTACCGGGCAGACCTTCTTTTCCTTTTTTTAGACGGTTATCCAAAAAAGCGGCATTATCTTTTGCTTCTTTTAAAACGGAGCAGACGCTTTCTTGATTATAATCAGCACAGGATGCGAACCCCCAGCTGCCGTTTTGGTAGACGCGTGCGCATACGCCGCCGGTTTCACTGGAGGCATTGGCGACCAGATTCCCGCCGACAACGGAAATTTTCACTTCTTCGGTGGTTTGCGCGCGAATTTCCGCGTGGCAGGATTCGCCATCAAGCAGGGAAGCAATATGATCTTGCAACAAAGAAATCCCTCTTTTCAATAGATGCTTATTTCAGTTTATGTAAAGAACAGCCGGTTATACTGCGGCGATTTCAATGCCGCCGACCGGACGGATGGCAAGGATGTGGCAAGCGCCTTCTCCAAAGACGGCTTCCATACCCTGCCGGTATGTTTCTACCATCTCATTGGGCACAAAAGCCTGAATGGTACCAGCAAAGCCGCCGCCGTGAACACGCCATGCGCCCTTGCCGCGCAGGATGGCTTCGCTGAGCGCCAGCGCAAGAGAAACCGGCTGGTTCTTGGGGTCTTTGGGCGCGAATACATTCTGGTTATACATATAAGAGGAATAGCCGCTTTCAATTACCAGTGCTTTGAATGCGGAAAAATCACCGTTGACAAGAGCGGCAGATTCCTTATCTACCCGCTCATTTTCGCCATAAAAATGAAGGGCGCGCAGCAACGGTCTTTCCCCCAGTTTTTCACGAAGTGCGGCAAGATGATTCATGACATCGTCTTTTTCGACTTCACGCAGGCAGCTTTTCCCGAAAAAGGAAGCGACTGCTTCCATCTCCTGACGAATGGAGGCATATTCATCGGTCAGATCGGCGTGGCTCGCTCTGGTATCTACAATGCAAAGGCTGTGACGGCAGGAAGAGAAATCAAAGGCGACAGGCTCGATCACGGGCTTTGCCGGATCGGCAAAATCGATTTTTACAAAACTGCCGACCGAGCAGGCCATTTGATCCATCAGACCACAGGGCTTGCCGAAAAATTCGTTTTCGGCGTATTGAGCGATCTGCGCAATTTCAACAGGTGAAATTTTGCCGTCGTTGTAGAGATAATTTAAAATGGTGCCGATCAACACTTCAAAAGCGGCGGAAGAGGACAGGCCGGATCCCGACAAAACATCGGAAGTCGTTGCCGCGTCAAAACCGCCGACCCGGTAGCCGAGCTGTACGAGGCGCGCCGCCACACCGCGGATCAGGGAGGCGGAATGATCTTTTTCTTCCGCGACCGGCGTTAAAGTCGAAAGGTCAACAACATCTGTTTTTTCATAGCCTCTGGATTTTACGCGGATAACCCCGTTATCCGTCTGTGAAACGGCGGCAAGGGCATCCAGGTTGATGGAGGCGGCTAACACCTTGCCATGGTTGTGGTCGGTATGATTGCCGCCGACTTCGGTTCTGCCCGGCGCCGAAAAAAAGCGCACATTGCTTTGCTCGCCGTACAGGGCGGTAAAATCATCCAAAAGCGAAAGGCAGCGGCTGCGGCTTTCATCGATGGTTTTGGTTGTGTAGAGCTTGTTCAGCGCGGCATCGTACGCGCCGGACATCAGATTTTCTCTTGTGGTTGCCATGGAAAACATTCCTTTCGGTTTTTACATTTTTTTGTCGGCGGTATGTTGATCCGCCAAGGGAGAGTTTTTGTTATCCGTGCCAGTGAACAGACGATTGAGGATCAGCAGGGAAAGCCCTGCGGCTGTAAAGATCACTGTCAGCGGTACAAGGAATTTTGTTGAAAACGGATCGTAGACATTTCTACCGATCACACTGTAAATCAACAGCTTCGGCACCAGTGCCAGAATGGACAGATAGATATATCGGTCAAACGGATATTTAAGCGCGCCGTAGAACTGACTGGTTTTGTTCAGCGGCATCCAGGGAATCATCCTGCTTAAAAACAGAACAAGACCCACGCCGTAGGGCTTGTTAAGAACTTTTTGCACGGCATGATACCCAAGCAGTTTTTTTTCAATCTTTCCCGCGCCAAAATGAAAGCCCCAAAGGTATTTGATCGACATCAGAATCAACATTCCGACGGCATTGATCAATACCGCATAGCTGTAGGGAAAAACCATACCGGACAAAACAAACATCAGCGAAACGGGTAAGGGAAGCACGCTCTTTAAGGCAAAAAGAAGTTCAATAATGATTAGAATCAGCCACTTGTTATTTAAAGAGGCGACAGAAAGCTGAAACTCATACATCCGGTTTTGCAATTCCGCATAGCGCAGCTGCAGCGTTCCTGTTCGCAGCAGAAGGTTCCATACAACCAGCGCAACGGCGCCTGCCAGAAGCAGAAAACCGGCGGTGTTTACGGCTCCAAAACGGACTTTTGTTTTATCGGGCAGTTTGTATTTCAAAAAAGTCCTCCTTTCGCCGTTTCCGCTATTGTTACAATGCGGTTGCTGTGTTATACTGAAGAAAATAATCGTTAGGAATGAGTAAGGAAAATGAAAATTGTAATTTTAGACGGTTATACCGAAAATCCGGGTGATTTGAGCTGGGACGCCCTTCGCGCTTTCGGAGAGGTTACGGTTTATGACCGGACGCCGGTCGACGACATTGTACAGCGTGCAAAGGACGCACAGATTTTAGTGACCAATAAAACGCCGCTGCGCGCAGAAACGCTGGAAAAACTGCCGGAACTGCAAATGATTGCGCTGCTGTCTACCGGCTACAATATTGCAGACTGCGATTGGGCAAAAGCCCACGGGATTCCGGTGTCGAATATTCCTTCGTATTCGACAGAATCGGTGGCGCAGCTGGTCTTTGCTTTCCTTCTGGAATTTTCCAGAAAGGTTAGTCTGCACAGCCGGTCGGTCACTGCCGGGGATTGGGCAAACAGTAAAGATTTTTGCTATACCCTGGCGCCCCTGTCGGAGCTAAACGGCAAGACCATCGGTATTATCGGGTTCGGCAGCATCGGCAGAGCAGTCAGTCGGATTGCTCAGGCGTTCGGAATGAAAGTGCTGGCGACTTCCCGCTCCAAAACAGCCGGAACAACGGACGGCGTTTGCTTTGTAGAACGGGAGGAACTGCTTGCACAAAGTGATTTTGTGACGCTTCACTGCCCACTGACTACAGAAACCGAAGGAATGGTCAACGAAGCGTTCCTTGAAAAAATGAAACCGACGGCAGTACTGATCAATACTTCCAGAGGTCCCGTTGTGAACGAAAAGGCATTGGCAAAGGCGCTGAACGATGAAAAAATTGCCGGAGCGGGTTTGGATGTCCTGTCGAAAGAACCGCCGGAAGCGGATAACCCGTTGTTTATGGCGAAAAACTGCCTGATTACGCCGCATATTGCCTGGGCGGCAAAAGAAACAAGACAGCGGCTGATGGATATTTTTCTTTCCAATATCAAGGCGTTTTGTGAGGGGCACCCGCAGAATGTGGTAAACGGATAATTACATTTTTTTTGTTGCCTTGACCCTCTTCACGCGGGAAAAAGACTGTTTTTCAGCCGACCACTTTTCGCCCCATTTGTTTGCCCAGCTTTCACAATAAAGCTTGTAATAAGAGATATTGTGTTTTTTTCGGTATCCTGCAAAAAAGTTGCACCAAATGGCCGAGGGCAGCGCAATGACGATCCAATACAGGGGGCCGAGAAGCAGGCACTGGATCGTGTGGTCGTATTCATGAATGCGCGTATCGTCGTGCCACGGCT
>CALWIU010000036.1 GCA_944380845.1 uncultured Clostridia bacterium
GGCTCCTATCATACTGTTTTTTATGAAAAATAGATAAAAATTAAAAAGTTTATAAATCCTCTTGCAATTGCACAAGGGTTGTATTATAATATAAAAAAGTTTTTGTAAGTCCGATAAGAGGTTGTTCCGGCTATGAATCAGTTTATGAACACCAGTGGAATCGTCCTTGTCAACGCTGCTGTCCTCGGCCTACTAGTAGGTTTGGTCAACGGCGATGTTTGTGATGCAGCCACAAGGGTTCAGTAATTCTTCCATCCGCCCCTCTTATTCAATAGGCAATGGAATTCAGATATTACAAGGCCTGCGGTTGTATCCGCAGGCCTGTTTTTATTGTCTGTTCGGCAAAAGAAAATGATTGAAAGGATGTATGCTGACTATGAAAATTCCCGGCGCACAAATCATCATAGAAACCCTCATAGAGCAGGGCTGCGATACGGTCTTTGGCTATCCCGGCGGCTCTGTTTTGAATATTTATGATGAACTATATAAAAATTCTGACCGGATCCGTCATGTCTTAACGGCGCATGAGCAGGGCGCATCCCATGCTGCGGACGGCTATGCCCGTGCTACCGGTAAAGTGGGTGTTGTGATTGCAACTTCCGGTCCCGGTGCAACCAATCTGGTGACGGGACTTGCCACTGCCTATCTGGATTCGGTACCGATGGTCGCCATTACCGGAAATGTTTCGGTGGATCTTTTGGGCCGCGACAGCTTTCAGGAAGTGGACATCATGGGCGTAACCCTGCCTGTGACAAAACATAATTATATCGTAAAAAAGACCGAAGATCTTGCCGACACCATTCGCGAAGCGTTTAAAATCGCAAAATCCGGCAGACCCGGTCCGGTATTGATTGACATCCCGAAGAATGTGCAGATTGATTCAGCGGAATATGAAAAAGGCGAGCAGGTTGCGCCTTATCCGAAGCTGATTGCTGCCGATGATGAATTGTCGTTGGCAATACAGATGCTGGAAAAGGCCGAGCGTCCCTTTATTTATATGGGCGGCGGTATTTACCGCACCGATGCCGGACAGCAGATCATTGCTCTTTCTGAAAAAATTGACGCGCCTGTCGCTTCCAGTATGATGGGACTTTCTGCGATTCCTTATGATTATCCGCGTTTTTTGGGAATGCAAGGTATGCACGGGGATTATGCGGCGTCCAAAGCGATGGATGAGGCGGATTTGATTTTGGCAGCAGGTGTGCGTTTCAGCGATCGCGCGACCGGCAATAAAGCCAAATTCAGTCCCCATGCCAAGATCATTCACATTGATACGGATACTGCCGAACTTTCCAAAAATATCAATGCGCATCTGGGAATTGTCGGTGACATTAAGGACGCATTGGAGCGTATCACCGCAGCCATTGAGCCGCGTGAGCATAAGCAGTGGATTGAACAATGCGCCGCGCTGCGGCAGGAGGCGCTTGTCTCCTATAAAAACTACGGCAATATTTCGCCTTATGATATTATCCATGAGGTCAACGCACGCTATCCCCAGGATACGGTTGTGGCAACAGATGTCGGACAGCACCAGATGTGGGTTGCGCAAACCTATCATTTTACCAAACCGCACACCTTTTTGACCAGCGGTGGTCTGGGTACCATGGGGTACGGTATGGGTGCCGCCATCGGCGGAGCGGTGGGCACCGGCAAAAAAGCCGTGCTGTTTACCGGCGACGGCAGCTTCGGAATGAATCTGAACGAGCTTGCTACCGCCGTTTCTCAAAATCTGCCGCTGACAATCATTATCATGAATAATGGTGTTTTGGGTATGGTGCGTCAATGGCAGACCCTGTTTTATCATAAACATTATTCCAACACGACGCTGAACCGCGCAACGGATTTTGTCAAACTGGCAGAGGCTTTCGGGGCAAAAGGATACCGCGCCGAAACCATTGATCAGTTCCGTCAGATCATGGATACTGTCGAAAAGGACAACGGCGTGAATCTGATTGACTGCCTGATCGATGAAGATGAAATGGTGCTTCCGATGGTGCCGCCAGGCGGTACGGTTGAGCAGATCATTGTTTCCAGAAAGGAGCTCGAGCAATGAGTACAGGCGAAAAAGAAATGATCATTGCCATTCGCGTTCAGAACCAGTTTGGCGTTCTGTCCCGCGTAGCGGGCATGGTATCCCGCCGGGGGTTTAACATCGATACCCTGACTGTCTCCGCAACGGAAAGCGCTGGGATTTCCCGTATGACCCTGTCGCTGAAAGGGGACGAATACACCAGAAAACAGTTGATCAAGCAGCTGACAAAGCTGCATGAGGTTTTGGAAATTACCGAAATTGACAATACAGCCGTTACACGCGACCTTTTGCTGATCAAAATCAAAACCACCTCTGAAAACCGGCAGGACGCCATGGACGCGGTCAATGTATTTCGTGGCAGCGTGGTCGATTTTGCTCGGGATTCTCTGATTATTCAGTTGGCTGGCGATGAGTCCAAGATCAATGCTTTTATCGAACTTCTTAAACCTTTCGGCATTTTGGAGATGTGCCGTACCGGTCTGATTTCTCTGGAGCGGGGCGCCCAGTGTCTGAAAGATAAAAATATGAACTATATCAATCGTATGGATCAAAAGGGATAAAACGGAGGAACCGATATGTCGAAGCTGATCAAAATATTTGATACGACCCTGCGCGATGGCGAACAGTCGCCGGGTTGCAGCATGAATACCAAGGAAAAACTGGAAGTAGCCGACCGTTTGCAAAAACTCGGTGTGGATGTCATTGAAGCGGGTTTTGCCATCTCTTCCCCCGGAGACTTCCAGTGCGTGAAAAGCATTGCCGATACCATCCGCGATTCTTCCATTTGTTCGTTGGCACGGTGTCTGCCAAAGGATATCGATGCGGCATATGAGGCGATCAAGGGCGCTGCCGCGCCGAGAATCCATGTGTTCTTAGCGACTTCGCCGGTACATATGGAATATAAGTTGAAAATGACTCCGGAACAGGTTTTGCAGAGTGTGGACTACCATGTCCGGTATGCTAAGGCAAAATGTTCGGATATTGAGTTTTCCGCAGAGGACGCCACCAGAAGTGACCCGGAATTTTTGGCGAAGGTTGTGGATACGGCGATTCGTGCCGGAGCAACCACGGTCAATATTCCCGATACCGTCGGCTATACCACGCCTGATGAAATGAAGGATCTGATTCGTTTCTTGCGTGAGAAAGTGCCCGGCTGTGAGGATATCGATCTTTCGGTGCATTGCCACAATGATTTGGGTATGGCAACTGCAAACAGTCTTTCCGGCGTTTTGGGCGGCGCGACGCAGATCGAGTGCTGTGTCAACGGCATCGGCGAGCGCGCGGGAAATGCCGCGTTGGAAGAAGTGGTCATGGCGCTGAAAGTGCGCGGCGCTTTGTTCGACGCGTATACCAACATCGATACCAAACAGATTTATAAAACAAGTCAGAAGGTATACAGTATCATCGGTCAAACCGCTTCGCGTACCAAACCCATTGTGGGCAAAAATGCGTTTGCTCATGAATCCGGTATCCATCAGCACGGCGTTTTGGCAAACAAAAAGACCTATGAGATCATGACCCCCGAATCGGTGGGTATTATGACCAATGAAATGGTTTTGGGCAAACATTCTGGCAAACACGCTTTTGAGGCGCACTTAAAAGAAATGGGCTATGATCTGACCACGGAAGAATTGAGCGCCTGTTTTGAAGAATTCAAAAAGCTCTGTGACAAGAAAAAAGAGGTCACCGACCGTGACATTGAAGCCCTGGTCAACCACGGCGATAACCAGCTCGAACAGACGGCGGATATGTACCGTTTTGATCGCTTTGATGTCCATGCGGGCAATTTCTCCACGCCCACTTCCGTCGTCCGCCTGAAAAAAGGCGATCAGACCTTTGAAGAGGTTGCTTTGGGCGATGGTCCGATCAACGCGTCCTTTGAAGCGATTAACAAGATTGTGAATCCCCCGGAGCACAGCTTTGAAAACTTTTCCATTCAGTCCGTTTCTGAGGGCAACGATACGCTCGGCGATGTTCTGGTCACGCTGAAGCATAACGGCAAAGATTTCAAAGGCAGAGGCCTTAGCACCGATATTATTGAGTCCAGCATTATGGCGTATATTAACGCCATTAACCGTCTGATCGCCTGCAGCCGGACGGAGCAGGACAAGGGCGAGGGCGTATTATGAGAAGCGTCCGCGTTTTTGATTCCACCCTGCGGGACGGTTCGCAGGCGGCGGGCATTTCCTTTTCTGTCCAGGATAAGTTAAACATTGTTTCGGCGCTTGATGATTTCGGTGTTGATTATATTGAAGCGGGCAATCCCGGATCCAACCCCAAGGATCTGATGTTTTTTGAAAAGGCAAAAGCACTTTCTCTGAAACACGCAAAGCTTTGTGCCTTTGGCAGTACCTGCCGCCATGGCGTGCCGCCTGAACAGGACGGCAACCTTGCCAGTCTGCTGGCAGCCGGGACAGAGGCCGTTGCCGTTTTCGGTAAAACATGGAAGCTTCATGTAACGGAGATTTTAAAAATTTCTCCTGATGAAAACCTGACGATTATCCGTTCCACGCTGCGGTATTTGACAGAGCAGGGCAGAGAAGTGATTTTTGATGCCGAACATTATTTTGACGGCTATAAAAATGATCCGGAATATGCCCTTTCGGCTTTGGGCGCAGCCATAGAAGGCGGCGCGGTTTGCCTTTGCCTGTGCGATACCAACGGCGGGTGTATGCCGTGGGAGATCGAGCAGATTACGGCGGAGACCGTAAAAGCGTTCCCGGATATCGCAATCGGGATTCACTGTCACAATGATACCGGCTGTGCTGTTGCCAATTCCCTTGCGGCAGTTCGCGCAGGCGCAACGCATGTCCAGGGCACCTTTACCGGTTTTGGCGAGCGCTGCGGCAACGCCGATTTAAGCGTAGTCGTTCCTGATTTGATGCTGAAATGTCAATACAAAACCGGTTGTACGCTTTCTTCGTTGCGGAATACCGCGTTGAAAATTTCAGACATTTCCAATGTTCATCTTCCGGGCTCCGCACCATATACCGGCGCCAATGCTTTTGCCCATAAAGGCGGAATGCACATCGATGGCGTGATGAAGCTTCCCCGATCCTTTGAGCATGTGCCGCCGGAAGAGGTTGGCAACAGCAGGCATTTCTTGACAAGCGAAGTTTCCGGCAGGGGAACGGTTTTGCCGATCATTCAGAAATTTGCACCTGAGACGACGAAAAATTCCGAAAGCACCGCGAGGATTCTTGAATTGTTGAAGCAGAAGGAGCTGGAAGGCTATCAATATGAAGCCGCAGAAGCCAGCTTTGAGCTTCTGGTCAAAAAAGCGTTGGGATTATCCCGCAGCTTTTTCAGCGTGACCTTTTTCAAAGTGTCTGATGATGTTCCTTATCCGAACGGTCATATGCCGTCCAGCGCCATCGTAGAGATCCAAGTCGGCAACCAGAGCCGGATTGCCGGTTCGGTGGGCAACGGTCCCGTAAACGCGTTGGATCTTGCCATGCGTGAGGCGCTTCAGAATTTTTATCCTCAGATTTCGCAAATGCACCTGACGGATTACAAGGTCCGTGTAATTTCTACCGGCAGTGCGACAGATGCAGCGATCCGCGTTTTGATCGATTCTACCGACGGCAGAGAAGTTTGGACAACCGTCGGCGTTTCGACCGATATTACGGAAGCGAGCTTCCGGGCGCTGACGGATTCTTATGAATATATACTCTCAAAAAAATAACCGAAATGGTTTTAGAAAGGATTGATCCGCTTGGGAATGACAATGACCCAAAAAATTCTCGCCAAACATGCGGGGCTGACCGAAGTGAAGGCGGGACAATTGATTTTCGCGAATCTGGATATGGTGCTTGGTAATGATATCACCTCTCCGGTCGCAGTTGCGGAATACGGCAAACTGGGTTTTGACGGCGTGTTTGACACCAAAAAGGTAGCAATGGTCATGGATCATTTTGCACCGAATAAGGACATCAAAGCCGCCGAGCAGTGCAAAATGTGCCGTACCTTCTGCCGGGAAAAGCACATCGAAAATTTTTATGATGTGGGCAAAATGGGTGTTGAGCACGCCTTACTGCCTGAAAAAGGTTTGGTGACAGCCGGCGATGTCGTGATCGGCGCTGATTCTCATACCTGTACTTACGGTGCGCTCGGTGCGTTTTCTACCGGCGTTGGTTCTACCGATATGGCGTGCGGTATGGCAACGGGCAAGGCATGGTTCAAAGTTCCTTCCGCCATCAAATTCAATCTGACCGGCAAACTGAATCCCTGGGTCAGCGGTAAAGATGTGATTTTGCATATTATCGGCATGATCGGCGTGGACGGCGCGCTTTATCAGTCCATGGAATTTTCCGGCGAAGGCGTCCATTCCCTTTCGGTCAGCGACCGGCTTTGCATTGCGAATATGGCGATTGAGGCTGGCGGCAAAAACGGTATCTTCCCCGTGGATGATCTGACAATCGAATATTTGAAAGCGCATGGCAATAAGCCGTATACGATCTTTGAGGCAGATGAAGACGCGGAATATACTGCTGTTTATGATATTGATCTTTCAACGATTGAACCGACGGTCGCTTTCCCGCATTTGCCGGAAAATACCCATACGGTTTCTTCTATTCAGGACCCGATTTATATCGATCAGGTCGTTATTGGTTCCTGCACCAACGGCAGATTGGAAGATTTGCGCATTGCCGCTGAGATTATGAAGGGCAAACAGGTTGCCGACGGCGTTCGCTGCATTGTGATCCCTGCCACGCAGAAAATTTATTCCGACGCTATGGATGAAGGCCTTTTGAAAATATTCATCGATGCAGGCGCAGCGGTTTCCACGCCGACTTGCGGTCCGTGCCTTGGCGGACACATGGGAATCCTTGCCAAGGGTGAACGCGCGGTTGCAACCACCAACCGCAACTTTGTGGGCAGAATGGGACACCCGGAGTCTGAGGTCTATCTGGCGTCTCCCGCCGTGGCGGCAGCCAGTGCCCTGACCGGAAAAATTTCCGAACCCAAGGAGGTACTCTGAGATGAAGTTTGCAGGAAAGGTTATTAAGTATAAGGATAATGTGGATACCGATGTCATTATCCCGGCTCGGTATCTGAATACCATTGATAAAAAAGAACTGGCATCTCACTGCATGGAGGATCTGGACAAGACCTTTGCTTCCCGCGTGAAACCCGGAGATATCATGGTGGCAGGCTGGAACTTTGGCTGCGGTTCTTCCCGCGAACATGCCCCCATTGCCATTAAAGAAAGCGGGATTTCCCTGGTTATCGCCAAGAGCTTTGCCCGTATTTTTTATCGCAACAGCATCAACATCGGTCTGGCGATCCTTGAGTGTGAGGAAGCCGCTGACCGTATTCAGGAGGGCGATGAGGTCGAGGCCGATTTGACCAAAGGCATTATCGTGGACAAAACCACCGGCGAGACTTTTACTGCCGAACCGTTTCCTCCCTTTATTCAGGAAATTATTTCCTGCGGCGGCTTGATCGAAGCTGTCAAGCAGGGAAAAATTCAATAAAAGAGGTTCAAGACGATGGATTTTAACATTGCACTTCTGAAAGGCGACGGTATCGGTCCCGAAATCGTGGACAGTGCAGTCGCGGTTCTCGACAAAGCAGGCGCAAAACACGGTCATGCGTTTCACTATACCGCCTATTTGATGGGCGGCTGCGCCTATGATGCGACAGGCAATCCTTTGCCGGAAGAAACAGTCAAAGGCTGCCTGGCTTCCGACAGCGTGCTTTTGGGCGCGGTTGGCGGACCGAAATGGGACACTCTGCCCGGTCATCTGCGTCCCGAAAAGGCGCTTTTGGGAATCCGCTCGGCATTGGGTCTGTTCACCAATATCCGCCCCGCGAAACTTTATCAGGCGCTGAAAGCCGAATGCCCCCTGCGTCCGGATCTGGTCGAAAATGGTTTTGATCTGATGATGATCCGTGAGCTGACCGGTGGAATTTACTTTGGTGAACGCGGCCGCCGTGAGGGGAAATACGGACCCGAAGCGTATGACACGGAATGCTATTCGGAAATGGAAGTAGAGCGGATTGCCCGCGTTGCTTTCAATGCTGCCCGTAAGCGCCGCAAAAAGGTCATCAGCATTGATAAAGCAAATGTTTTGGAAAGTTCCCGCCTGTGGCGCGAGGTGATTCACCGTGTCGCAAAGGAATATCCGGATGTGGAATGTTCGGATATGCTGGTAGACAATGCCGCTATGCAGCTTGTCAAAAATCCCGGTCAATTTGATGTGGTTGTTACTTCCAATATGTTCGGTGATATTCTGTCTGACGAATCGTCTCAGATTACCGGATCGATCGGTATGCTGCCCTCTGCATCGCTGGGGGATAGCAGCCGGGGAATGTATGAACCGATTCACGGTTCTGCGCCGGACATTGCCGGACAAAACAAGGCAAACCCCATCGCGACCATTCTTTCTGCCGCAATGATGTGCCGCTTCTCGTTGGATATCCCCGAAGTGGCGGACGACATCGAAAAAGCGGTAGATGATGTGCTGAACGCCGGATGGCGCACGGCTGATATCGTTGGTTCTACCGGTGTCACGCCGATCTCCTGTACAGAAATGACAGATAAAATTCTTGCTGCTCTTTAATTTTAATTTTCATAAAAAGAAGGTTTCAATCATGCAGGAAATTAAAGTTACCTTAACCACACAGAAAAAAGAAAAACCCGCCGCCGATAAGCTTGGCTTCGGCAATTATTTTACGGATCATATGTTTGTGATGGATTATTATGCCGATAAAGGCTGGGTAGATCCACGCATTGTTCCGCTTGCCAACTTGTCTCTGTCTCCCGCCGCCGTGGTGCTGCATTACGGGCAGGAAATTTTTGAGGGCATGAAAGCCTATCATACCCCCGCTGGAAAGGCAGTTCTGTTCCGTCCTGAAAAAAACATGGAGCGTTTGAATCTCTCTGCTGATCGTCTTTGCCTGCCGAAAGTGGACGAGGCGTTCTGTGTAGAAGCCATTAAAAAACTGGTTGCCATTGATGAAGACTGGATTCCCGAGGGGGAGAACACCTCTCTGTATATCCGTCCGTTCATGATCGGCGTAGATGCGCACCTGGGTGTACATCCGGCGAAGCATTGTATGTTTATTGTCATTATGTCGCCGGTTGGTTCGTACTATAAAGAAGGGCTTGACCCGGTAAAAATCTTTGTCGAGCAGGAATATGTCCGCGCGGTTCGCGGCGGCTATGGCTTTACCAAAACCGGCGGTAACTATTCCGCTTCTCTGAAGTCGCAGGAAAAAGCGGAAGGCATGGGCTATTCACAGGTTCTCTGGCTGGATGGTGTAGAGCGCAAATACATTGAAGAAGTCGGCACAATGAATGTCATGTTCAAAATCAATGGCGAAGTGCTGACGCCGTCTTTGCAGGGCAGCATTCTCGGTGGTATCACCCGTATGTCCTGCCTGGAACTGCTGCGTGCCAAAGGATACAAGGCAACCGAGCGCCGCATTTCCCTTCAGGAGATCGTTGATGCCGCCCATAACGGCACGCTGGAAGAGGCCTTCGGTACCGGCACAGCGGCGGTCATTTCGCCCATTGGCGAATTGATTGTCGGCGATGAGCATATCGTAATCAACAACGGCAAAATCGGCGAAACCGCCCAAATGCTTTACGATACCATCACCGGTATCCAAAACGGACTGATCCCTGACGAATTCGGCTGGGTGCAGGAAGTAAAATAAGATCTCATATTATTTCAAAAGACGCTCCGTTGCTGACGGCGCGTCTTTTTCTTTTATGGTTATTCCTGTTCTCGTATCGTCACCGCTACGGGCATATGGTAAAGGCGGTGCACCGGCAGCTGACCGGCAAAGGCAGCCAGCGCGAGATAGATCAGGTCAAACAGCATAAGCGCTGTAAAGGGAAGGCTGCCGTAATCGACAGAAAAGAAGGTTCGGTTCAAAAGCACGCAGATGCCAAGGGCAGCGCCGGTGCCCAACAAAAGCGGAATGCCGACTTCCAGCAGCGTTTCCAACAGCAGAATGCGCCGGAAATCTCCTTTTTGCAGTCCCACAGCCCGCAAAAAGCCCCAAAGGCTTCTGCGCTGGTTGACCTTCAGGTTGCTGTGCAGTGCCATGGCAAAAAGGGAAAACACCGCCAGAGCCGTGGCGCCGATGGCGCTGAGCAGCGAAAGACTGTTCGCCAGTGTTTCCAGCTGCTGCCGCTCCTGTAAATTTTGACGGACATCCAGATGTTTTCCTTCGTTTTGGTACCAGTCGGACAGGTTCGCCAGCAGCCCCTCCAGCTCTTCGGTTGCATCGGGGTTTTTGACGCTGAGATAAAGAAAACTGCTGTCAATGGGCATTTGCAGGGCGGAAAAGCTTTCCGACGACCACATCAATTCGCCAATCGCCAAGGCGTCCATGCTGTTTTCGGAAAGGCTTGCAGTGTCCAGACAGGCGGCAACTGTCACGGTCAAATCCTGCCGCCGCCAGCTTCCGTTTTCGGGTAAAACGGCGGTCAATACAATGGTGTCGCCCGCTTTCCATGTGGGCGTTTCACTGCGGCTGTCATAGGTGTACAGAACCGCCGTGCCAGTGCTGAGCGCTTCGGATGTAAGGTTTCCTTCGTGGGGCAGGGCAGCAAGGCGGGTCAAAAAGGATGGATTCACTCCCATAATCAGCCGCGGCGTCAGGCTTTCCTGTTGTGTAAAACCAAAGGTTTTCCGTTCTTCTGCGGTAAAGGGCACAGGATTGCTGTCCTCGTGGGAAAAACAGTACAGTCGTTTGATGGCGGCAATCGTTTGCACCTGCGGATGGTTTCCCAAAAGCGATACATCGCTGTCCGATATGCCATAATATGGATCCATGGCAATGGTGCCGGTGCTGTCATAAAAGCCGCTGCTACAGACAAGCGTATAGTCGGCGGGCATAATTTGCGCGCTGCGCTGCCGAAAAGCGGCGGCGCAAAACAGACCGCAGCCAAACAGAATCAGCGATAAAAAGACCATCACCGCAGCGCTTCCTGCGCTCTCGCCGTTGAGCTGATAGCTTTTGATGGCATAGAGCAGCACCGGATTGTTTGAGGTATAACCGGACTTTTTTGCCGTCGACGGCGCAACTTCGTTGTAGTATAGCAGGTTCTGTAGAACCGAGGCTTTCATTTCGCCCAGACAGCTGCCGTAAAGCAGCAAAAAAACGGGCAGTACGCTAAGGCACCAAAGCAGCAGCAGAACCGCCGGCTGAAAGAAAAAGGCAAAGGGCGCGGCATCTCGTTCAAGGAACCATCGTACCGCAAAGTACCCGAGTCCTGCACCCACAAGGGAAGCGGGCAGCAGCTCGGCAAAAATGCTCCACAGGTAATAGCGCTTGAGGTCTGCAACCGTCAGACCGCCGAGCTTCAAATGACCGATTTGCTCGCTGCGGTCTTTTTTTTCTGTGGTAAAAATACAGACGATGAAAAAGACTGCGGCAGCGCCCATGGCAATGGCGCTCAGATAGACAAAGGCTCCTTCGTTCAGCCCCAGCGCGGCGGAAAGGGTTGCCCCATCGTTTGGCTGGACTGAAACCACTCCGGGAAGATTCTCGATTTCCGCCAAAGTAGGTGTGGTGTTTCCGGCGAAGGTAAGCGCATAAAGCCGGTAGAGCGGTGAAAGGTTTCCTTCTTTTGCAAAGCTGTCTGCAACCAGCGCGTTTGGCAGCGGCGCAGTATCGCTTTGGCTCTGATTTGAGGAAGTATCGGCTAAAATGCCGCAAAGGGTGAAGGTCTTGTCCATGGTCTGCTCGTCTTGGGCAAACAGGGTCAGGGAAATGGCTTGTCCAAGGTCGGCATCGGGGTATAACAGAGAAAGCAGCGATTCTTCCACTGCGATTTGCGCGCCGGTTTCAGGTAAAATGCCCGCCGTAAGGCGTATATGCTGTATATCCCGTGCCGCCGCATCCGCCGTGCCGATCACAAGTCGCCGTGCTGACAGTTTCTCCGTGGTGCTGCCGTAGGCAAGCACCGTAAGGCTTCCTGCCATGCAGTTGGGATAGGTTTGCCGTATCGTTTGCAGAGTCTGCTCGTTTTCGGCGGCAATCAAAAAATCCTGTTCCCCGTAAAGCATGGCGCGTTTTTCCTTTTGTGTGCAAAGAAAGCTGTACAGCAGCATCCCTTCGCCGATGATAAAAGCGCTGCATAAAAGGTATAGCGCCGCTTTTTTCAGGTAGGTTTTCGGATGGGCGCGCAGAAGACGCAGCCAAAGGAGAAACAGGGGTCTCATGTACACCCCTCCTCGCAAATAGCGCCGTCTGCAATGCGGATGGTGCGATCCGCCAAAACTGTAAAATCCGCATCGTGGGTGACGATAACCAGAATGGGCCGGTATAGCTTTTGCAAGGCAAACAATACCTTCTTTACGGTTTCGGCAGAAGCAGAGTCTAAATTGCCGGTCGGCTCGTCGCACAAAATCACCTTTGGGCGGTTAATCAGCGCGCGGGCTATGGCACAGCGCTGCTGCTGTCCACCAGAAAGCTGGCTGGGAAGATGCGAAAGCCGGTCTTTCAAATCCAGCTGCTCGACAAGACTGTCAAAATACCAGTCCGAAAGCTCTTTGTCCGCCAAAAAGGCGGGCAGCTTGATGTTTGCCCGAACCGTCAGTTCCGGTATCAGATGGTAGGATTGGAACACATAGCCGATGTTTTCCCGTCGAAAGACGGAAAGCGGCGTCTCCGGCAAAGCAGTGATTTCCTGTTCGTCAAAAAAGATTTGTCCACTGTCCGGCTTATCCAGCCCACCCAACATATGTAGCAGCGTAGATTTGCCGGACCCGCTTTTGCCCATGATACAGACGCTTTCGCCGTCCTCAATGCGCAGCGATACATCGCGCAGGGCATACACTTCGTTTTTCTTGCCTTTGTTGTAGATTTTTGTCAGATCGTTTACGGTAATCAAGGCGTTACTCCTCCGTTTCCTACTCCTTTGCGGTGCGAAGCTGCTGTTTATCTGAAACATATCGCGCAAGGATACTGCCAATGCACAGTCCGGCGAGCAGCAAAATCCCATTGCCCGGATCCATATAGATGGTCGAGCCGCTAATGGATTGTAAGAAAATCCACACTTCTGCCAGCACAAAATAGACAATGGTCCAAACGACCTGTAAGCGCCTGCCCTGCCGGCTGAATCGGCCAACGGCGGCAATGCTCCAAATAAACGGCAGCAGAAAACAGACCAGATAGGTTTTGATCACGCCGGGCAGATGAAACGCACGCATATCACCCAGCCGGTCGCTCAACAACAGACCGAAGGGTACAAGGGTTTTCAGCCGGTTGCTGAAAAGTGCTTCCGGCTGCAAAACAGCGGTATAGCCCGAAAAATCCGTGGTGATGTGTAAATCCGGCGCACGCAGAGCCAGATAGCCGACCGCCGCAGCCAAAAGCACGGTGTTCCAAAACAGGATTCGCTTTTCCGTCCGGCGTCGAATCAGCTGTACCGCAAGCACCAGAATATACAAAATGGCAATGGCGCTGCCCCAGGTT
>CALWIU010000037.1 GCA_944380845.1 uncultured Clostridia bacterium
TCGGCAATTAAATTATACTATGAAAGCGGCAACCGGGCAACCTTTTTCTGGTCACCCGGTTGTTTTTTCTTTTTGCAGGGCTGCCTTAGTGCGACAGCCCCGTTTTTTCTTGCCGAGACCCGCCGCAGGAATCCCGGTTTTTCGGTGATCTGTTCGCGGGCGGCAATCTCTGGGTGCTGTCCGGTCAGAACGGGAGGGTCAGCAAATTCAGGTCTTCCAGCAGGATTTTCAGCCCCAGCAGAATCAGGATCAGCCCGCCGCAGAATTCGGCTTTGGATTTATACTTTGTGCCGAACAGGCTGCCGAGTTTGACGCCGACTGCGGACAGGATAAAGGTCGTTACGCCGATAAAGAGAACGGCGAACCAAATATTGGTGCCGGGCGTGCAGGCCATGGAGATGCCCGCCGCCAGCGCGTCGATGCTGGTTGCCAGCGCCAGCACCAGCATTTTTTTCGGTTTCAGGGAAGCGTCCGCCGGCTCTTCCTTTTTGGATATGGCTTCGCGGATCATCTGCGCGCCGATCAGCGCCAGCAGCACAAAGGCGATCCAGTGGTCAACCGCCGTTATGTAGTCCGCAAACTGTACGCCTAAAAAATAGCCCAGCAGCGGCATCAGCGCCTGAAATCCGCCGAACCACAAGCCGACGACAGCCGCGTTTTTCACCGTAATGCGTCCGAGCGCCAGCCCTTTGCACATGGCGACGGCAAACGCGTCCATGGACAGGGCGACAGCCAAAATCAAAAGTTCTGTAATTCCCATATTCCGAATCCTTTCTCATTGTTTCCGTTCTATTTTTATGGAGCAAGCAAAAAAAAGAGACTTCCGGACGGCAAAAACCGTCCGTGAGTCTCGTTTTTTCAGGTAATACCGGATATAAAATCAGTGTGTCGATACTACCGCGATGATTCGCTAACTACTCCCTCAACGGAAATGGATCGTTTATTGGAAAACAGTATAACGAAAACAGGCGCTGTTTGTCAAGACAAACTTACAGATACGGGCGCATATCTACCGCCAGTTTTTCTTCCAGACGGATCAGCCGCCCCGTGAGCGCCTTGGATCGGTCGTCGGCATTTTTGTACTGGTTCAGATAACGGCTCAGGGATTTTACCCCCATGTTGCACCCGTCGGTCATCAGGTCGGCGACGGTCTGGTCGCTGTCGTCCAGCATGGTCATCATGCCGGTTTTGATTTTTGACATCCCCTTTGCCACGGGGTTCGGCTCTTTTCCGTCGTCCGCGTACTGCAAAAGCTCGCTCTGCACTTCGTCCCGGAGGCGTTCGTGTTCTGACTTGCAGTCGGACAGCAGATCGCGCAGACCGGGATCTTTGACTTTATCTTCCACATCCGCAATGGAGGAAACGCCCATCTGCACGCCGGAATCGCATTCGCGTAAAAGCCTTACGGTATCGTTTGTCATATTCTTTCGCCCTTTCTTTTTTTTCTTGGAATCAGTTTTCCCGTTCGGCCTGAAAATATTCGTGCAAAATATCCGCAGCCGCTGGTGAAAACTTGCAAAAAAGGGTTTGCAATCCGGGCAGGAATCCGATATAATGTTAGATAGTCGTAAGATAAGAAAAGCGCCGTGCGCGCAAAGGCAGGGGATCGAATGGCAACGGAATATTCTGTTACATTGGAAAAAATCATCAAGGATAACGGCTTTGAGGTTTTGTATATGCCCCGTCCGGCAAACGAGCTGGCGGTCACTTCCAAAGAGGTGCACCGTCCGGGGCTGTTCCTTGCGGGATATGACGAATACTTCAACGCCGACCGCGCACAGTATATCGGTCTGGCGGAAACGGGGTATTTACAGTCCCTGTCCGACGAGCAGCGGGAAAAGCAGATCCGCCGTTTTTTGGAAACAAAACCCTGTCTTGTTATCATCACGCGGAATTTGGAGCCGGCGCCTGGCTTTATCGCCCGCGCGGGGGAATACGGCGTGCCTGTGGTGCGCACATCGGAAAGCACCTCCGACAATATGGCGAAAATGATCTCCTATCTCGGCGTCGAGCTTGCCGATCGGATCACCCGACACGGCGTTCTGGTTGAGGTTTCGGGCGAAGGCGTCCTGATCCTCGGCAGCAGCGGCGTAGGCAAGAGCGAAACGGCGGTCGAGCTGATCAAACGGGGACACCGTCTGATCGCAGACGACGCGGTGGAGATCCGGAAGGTTTCTTCAAAAAGCCTTGTCGGTTCGGCACCGGATAATATCCGGCATTTTATCGAGCTGCGCGGCATCGGCATCATCAATGCACGCCGCATTTTCGGTATGGGCGCCGTCAAGCTGACCGAAAAGATCGATATGGTCATTCATTTGGAACCGTGGGATCCCGACAAGGTCTATGACCGGCTGGGGATCGAGGATGAATTTGTTGATATTATGGGCGTAAAAATTCCCGCAACGGTGGTGCCGGTCAAGCCCGGCCGAAACCTGGCGATCATCATCGAGGTCGCAGCCATGAACAACCGTCAGAAAAAGATGGGTTACAACGCGGCGCGCGAACTGATGCACGGGCTCGGCATGATGGATTTTGAACCGGAACCGCGCGAGCTGGAATTTTGGAAAAACTGATATAGGAATTTATTGACTTCGGAGGATAATATAATGTACAGAATCGGTGTAGATCTCGGAGGAACCAATATTGTAGCAGGCGTAGTGGATGACGCGCATCGGATCATTGCCAAAGCGCAGACGCCGACAAGCATCCCCCGTCCGGCAGAGGAAATTTTTGATGATATCGCGCGCATTTGCCGCGAAGCGCTGGAATCGAAACATATCGCCATGGACGAAGTGCTTTCCGTTGGCGTGGGTACGCCCGGTTCGGTCAACAAGGACACAGGCGTGATTGAGTTTGCCAACAATCTGGAGTTCAATAATGTGCCCGCCAAAAAAATGCTGGAAGAGCGCATCGGCAAAAATGTTTATCTGGATAACGACGCCAACTGCGCCGCTTTGGGCGAAGCGGTTGCCGGTGCGGGCAACGGGGTCAAAAACTTTGTTGCCATCACCCTGGGAACCGGTGTCGGCAGCGGCATCATCATCGACGGAAAACTTGTGGTCGGTATGAATTTTGCCGCCGGTGAAATGGGACATCAGGTCATCGTGTATAATGGAATTCACTGTAGCTGCGGACGGCGCGGCTGCTGGGAAAAATATGCTTCTGCCACTGCGCTGATCCAACAGACGAAAGACGCCATGCAGGCGGATCACGACAGCAAAATGTGGGAAGTGGCGCATAATAATATTGACGCGGTCAACGGCAAAACCGCTTTTGACGCCGACCGTCTGGGCGATGCAACGGCGCACCGCGTCGTGCAGCAGTATGTCGATTATGTCGCCTGCGGCATTATCAACATCGTTAACGCCTTACAGCCGGATATGATCTGCGTCGGCGGCGGCATCAGCAACGAGGGCGAAAACCTTTTGCAGCCGCTGCGCCGCATTCTGGAGCGCGAGCGCTACAGCCTGTACGCCAAAAAGCAAACCGAAGTCGTCAAAGCGGTCCTGGGCAATGACGCCGGTGTGATCGGCGCGGCGCTTCTGGACGAATAAGAGCAAAGAAAGGGGAGCGGCTATGCAGTACCGCGAACAGATCAAAGAGGAACTTCTGCAAACAGGCTGTCCGTTTCTGGAAGAGGAGCCGCTGAGCGCTCATACCTCTTTTAAGATCGGCGGGCCTGCGCCGCTCTTTTTGCAGCCGGACAGCGTGCCAAAGCTGAAAAGCGCGCTGTCGGTCTTAAAAAAATACCAAACCCCGTATTTTCTGCTGGGAAACGGCAGCAATGTCCTTGCCGCCGATGAGGGGATCGACTGCCCGGTCATAAACCTTGCCGGGGACTTCCTTGCCATCCGTCAGGAGGGCGAAAATCTGATTGCCGGTGCGGGCGCGCTGTATATCGCGGTCTGCCGCCGGGCGATGGAAGCGGGGCTTGACGGGCTGCAATTTGCCTACGGCATTCCCGGTTCTGTCGGCGGCGCGGTTTATATGAACGCGGGCGCATACGGCGGTGAAACGGCGGACGCCCTGCTGCAAGTGACTTTTTTAGATGAAAACGGCGACCTTCGCACCGAGAAAAAAGAAAATCTTGCGCTTTCTTACCGCCATAGTTTGTTTTGTGAAAAAAACTGGATCATAACCGAAGCGGTGTTCCGCCTTCGTGCAGGCGACCGCAGCGAAATCAAACGGCAAATGGAGGATATCCTTGCCCGCCGCAAGGCAAAACAGCCGCTGGAATATCCCAGCGCGGGCAGTACCTTTAAGCGTCCGGAAGGGCATTTTGCCGGGGCGCTGATCGAGCAGGCGGGGTTAAAGGGCGTTTCTGTCGGCGGCGCACAGGTCAGTGAAAAGCACGCCGGTTTCGTCATCAACCGCGGCGGCGCCACGGCAAAGGATGTCCGTGCGCTGATCGAACGGATCCAGAAACAGGTTTTGGAAACATCAGGCGTTCGTCTTGAGCCTGAAATTCGATTTTTCCCATAAACCGATTTGTTTATGTCTTTTTCTTCTGAAGTAAAAAATGAAATGCTGTCTGTTGTCAATAAGCCGTGCTGCAGCTTTGCGCAAAGCTACGGCTTTTTGCTGTTTGGCAGAAGTTTTTCGCTGAAGGGCGTCAGCCTGATGACCGATTATGAAAATCTTGCCCGCGCCTATGAAGAAGCGGTGCGCTCGCTGGGCGGCAAATCGGTGCGTTTTTCCCGTTCCGATGCGGGGCGGTACACGGTTCTGCTGCCGCCGGGCGTTGACTGCCGCCGGGTGCTTTCCGCTTTGGGGTATGACGGCAGCGAACGCCGCACCCGGCTGAACTATGCCAATTTGCGGGACGAGTGCTGCCGCGCCGCCTTTATCCGCGGCGTTTTTCTCGCGTGCGGCTCGGTGACCTCCCCGGAAAAGGAATATCATTTGGAATTTTCCATCAGCAGCAAAAACCTTGCCGTTGATTTTATGAAGCTCTTTGATGCGTATAACGATCTGGACGCGGAACAGACCTTCACCTTGCAGCCCCGCCTGTCTGCGCGCGGCGGCGTATATGTGGTTTATTTCAAAGACAGCACTTCGATTGAGGACTTTCTGACCCTGACCGGCGCGCAGAATGCCGCCCTTCGGGTGATGAACGCCAAGGTCTTTAAGAATATCAAAAACAATGTGAACCGGCGCACCAATTTTGAAATGGCCAATCTCGACCGCAGTGTGAACGCTGCGGCGCAGCAGGTTGACGCCATCCGCCGGATCCTGCGTCATAACGCCCTTTCCCTGCTGCCGGAAGATACGGCGCAGCTGGCGCTTTTGCGTATGCAGGAGCAGGAAATGAGCCTGCGGGAACTGGGCGAGGCGATGAAACCGCCGATGAGCCGGACGGCAGTGAATTACCGGCTGAAAAAAATATTGGAATTTGCCAAGCAGTTTCCGGATGAGTAAAACAGGGAGGCGATACCGTGGCTGGCGCAAAAATTGCGATTGATCTCGGTTCCTCAGCAATCAAATATGCCCTTTGCCCAGGCGCGTCGGGCGCATCAGCGGCGCTGGCGACCGTGGATGCGGCAACCGGCAAGGTGCTTGCCACAGGCGAAGCGGCGACAGAACCGGCGGGGAGAGAATCCGCCGGCATTCGGACGGTTTTTGCCATGAAGGACGGCGGCGTCGCCAATTATGCCCTGACACGGTATTTGCTGCGGCAGGTGATCGACCGGCTTTTAAAGAACCGCCTGTTGAAACCGGAAGGGTATCTCGGTGTGTCCGCCAGCGTCAGCGAACTGGAAAAAAAGATTCTGTCCGGACTGTTGATGGAGGCGGGCGCGCGCAGGGTCTGTTTTGTCAATCGGGCGGCGGCGTCGGCGATCGACAGCGGCTGGGATCCCGATAAACCGGCAGGCGCGGCGGTGCTGGATATCGGCAGCGGCACGGCGGAATGCGCCGTGACGACGGGAGGCGGCGTCGCGATCCACCGTTCCGCAAAGACGGCGGGCGACGCCATGACCGGGCAGATCCAGCGCTACCTTCGGGAAGAACGGGGCGTCGAGATCGGTTTTTCGACAGCGGAACAAATCAAAAAAACGCTGGCGTGCGCTGTGATGCGTACGGAGGAAATCGCCATGATCGCCGCAGGCAAGCGCGTCAGCGGCGAAGCGGTCAATTTTGAAATCAATTCCACCGAGGTGCGGTTCCTTTTAAAGGATTGTTTTTATGAGCTTTCGGCATTGGTGTCTTCCACCTTCCGCGATACGCCCCCGCAGCTTTTGGGCGATATTTCGCAAAACGGATTGATCCTGACCGGCGGCAGCGCCCAAATCTACGGGCTGGCAGATTCTCTGGCGCGAACGCTGGGGGTGCCCGTTCATGTGCCGGGCGACCCCGCCATGAGTGTGGTAAGAGGAATCGCAAAGGCCGTCAAAAAGAAGGGCGACGCAAAAAACCGGATCATCCTGTCTGAACGGTAAGACGGCTCAGCGAAAAGGAGGCGAAAAAAGTGCAGAGGGGAGAACAGCTGTCCCTTGAGGGCATTGTGGAGACGGTGACCTTCCATAATGCGGAAAACGGATTTACCGTTTTGCAGGTGAATGTCGGCGGCGAATCGGTAACGGCAGTGGGCACTTTTTTCGAGATCGGCGCAGGGGAAGAAGTGATTCTGCACGGCAAATGGGGCAATCATACCCTGTTTGGGCGGCAGTTCCAGACCGAAAGCTATGAAACCCGCCTGCCGGATAACGCCGCTTCGCTTCTGCGGTATCTTTCCGCCGGCATGATAAAGGGCGTCGGGCCGAAAACCGCCCGGCGGATCATTGACCGCTTTGGGGAAAACGCCTTTGAAGTGCTGGAAAATGACTGGGAGCGCCTGACCGTCATCAAGGGGATCTCCCGCGAGAAAGCGGCGGCCATTTCCAATGAATTCAAAAAGCAGTTTTCGATTCGCACCGTCATGTCCGAGCTGGATCGCTACGGGATCGGCGCGGCGGAGTGTATCCGCATTTTTAAGCGGTTCGGCGGCAATTCGGTCGAAACCATTAAGCGCAATCCCTATATTCTCTGTTCTGAACTGAGCGGGTTTGATTTTGCCCGTGTTGATGATATCGCCGCCAAACTGCCCCAGACGCCGGATAAGGCGTACCGGCTGGAGGCGGGTATTTTATATGTTCTGCGCCATAATCTGCATAATGGGCATACGAATGTCCCGCAGGAAAAAATTTTTGCCCCCTGTCGTTCGCTCATGAACGAAAGCGACGAGGCCATCCGCGAAGAGTTGGAGCGGATGATTGCCGTCCGCGAGGTGATCCGGGAAGAGATGGACGGAAAGGATTTTCTGTTTCTGCCCTCGATTTACGCCTGTGAAACAAACGCGGCAAAACGCCTGCGCGAATTGTTGAAGTTTCCTCCCCTTGCCATGCACACGGCAGGGGAACTGCTTGCCCAGATCGAAAGCGAAAGCGGCGTTCACTATGAAGAAAAGCAGCTCGAAGCCATTCGCGTCAGCGCCGAAAAAGGCGTGATGATCCTGACCGGCGGGCCGGGAACGGGCAAAACCACGACGGTGCGCGGTATGATCGCTTTTTTTGAAAAAAACGGTCTGCGGGTGCTGCTTGCCGCGCCGACGGGTCGCGCAGCCAAACGCATGAGCGAAGTGACCGGCAAAAATGCCGTCACGCTGCACCGCCTGCTGGAAGTGGTGTGGAACAGCGAGGACGAACCGGCTTTTACCCGTGACCGCCAGCATCCGCTGGAAGCGGACGCCGTGATTGTGGACGAACTGTCGATGGTGGATATCACGGTTTTTTCCGCGCTGTTGGACGCCATTCCCTTCGGTTGCCGCCTGATTCTGGTCGGCGATACCGATCAGCTTCCGCCGGTGGGCGCGGGAAATGTGCTGCTGGATATGGTTCGCTCTGAAATGATCCCCGTGGTTCGTCTGACCGAAATTTTCCGGCAGGCGCAAAAAAGTCTGATTGTGACCAACGCCCATCGGATCGTGGCTGGAAAAATGCCTGAAATCGGGCGCAGGGACAGCGACTTCTTTTTTATTGAAAAAAACACCAGCCTTGCCGCTGCCTCGCTCATCAGCGATCTGGTATCGGTTCGGCTGCCCAGAGCATATGGTTTTGATCCCATTGCCGATATCCAGGTGCTTTGCCCCTCCCGCAAGGGAGACTGCGGCACCGTCAATCTGAATATCCGGCTTCAGCAGGCGCTGAACCCGCCGTCTGACGAGAAAGCGCAGGTTCGTTCCTTCGGCAGGATCCTGCGGCAGGGCGACAAAATCATGCAGATCAAAAACAACTATGATATCCCGTGGGAAAAGGACGGCACAAGCGGCAGCGGAATTTTCAACGGCGATATGGGCGTGATCCTGTCCATCTCCCGCGCCGAAAACCAGATGACCATTGATTTTGACGGCAGAATCACTTCTTATCCGCTCGACAGTATGTCTGAATTGGAACTGGCGTATGCGGTCACCGTCCACAAAAGTCAGGGCAGTGAGTATCCCGCCGTCATTGTGCCGGTTATCGACGCGCCGCCGCAGCTGATGTATCGGAATCTGCTGTATACCGCCGTCACCCGCGCCAAACGGCTGTTGATCCTGACCGGCAAAAGCGAACGCCTTTGTGAAATGGTGGAAAACAACCGGAAGAACCGCCGCTATTCCGCGCTGGCATATTTTCTGACAAAGGATGCAACATAACGCCGCAGCGCAGGCTGCTGCAAGCGTGTTTTTTTAAATGAACGGAAAAACAGCCCCCGAAAAAGAAGCAAAACCGGCTTCTTTCGGGGGCTGTCGTTGTCGTTTCGATGTTCATGCTGCCGCTTTCGGGTTGGGTTCGCCCCGTTCGGTCGGCGATCCCGAAGCCGGAGCGAGCGCGCCGGCAAAGACCGGTTCCTCCTTTGTTCAATCTTTTTCCGTTACAATAAAACCATCGGTATTGTTGCCGGAAACGGTATAGGAACCGAACAGCGGAACGCGGATCTCGGTGGTTTCCGCGTCCGAGGCGGGAATATAATAGATTTTGTATTCGTCTCCGTGAATGTTCAAATCGATGTATTTTTCACCGAACCGGTAGCTTTTGACATACTCTTCATATTCTTCCAGACACATTCCGGTTGTGTGCATGATGTAAGCGTGCGGCTTGCCCACATAGCGGTAGTGCCATGGCTCGTTGGCGATGCCGGTCAGGGATGTTTTGTCGGATGGATACCGGCGGATAAAGCCGTATTTCCAGGCGTTTTCTTCCACCCATCCGTAATCATCTTCGCCGGTAAAGGTCGAGGTGTTGCCTTCGTCGTCGGCAACGGCAAGATCGGCGGCGTAGCCGGTGTGGTGCTCGCTGTAGCCCGGTACGGCGACCCAGCGGATCGCTTCATAATACCCGTCGCTGTTGACCCGGTCGTTGAACAGGCCGTCCTGATAAGCATAATCGCGGTAGGCGCTGATGACGCTGATATTGTCGATGCCGGTTTTTCGTTCGCAGGCGCTGAACATCCGGTTCATCTGGCGGATGGTTACCGGCAGCAGGCGGATGACATCGTCCTTGACGCGCCAGGAATCGTTTTTCTGAGAGGCGATGGGAACGGTTTCGTCTTCGTTCGGGAAGGAATACGGCCAGCTTGCATTGACCAGAATCAGCTCGCCCTTATGTATGTCGTCTGAGGCGATTTCTTTGGTTCGATACAGGGAAAAGGTGCGGAAAGTGTCCTCTCCGATGGACTCGCTGAACAGGGCGGGAACTTTCAGCAAAAGGCAAAAAATCAGCAGTACCGCCGCCAGAAACAGCAGAATTCTTCCTCTGCGCAGTTTTCTTTTGTGGTAATTTTTCTTATTTCTCATCAATTTGTCACCCGTTTCGTTTTTTCATGATACCATGTTTTGGATGTCTTATTTTTCCGAATAAGCGGTAAATGTCGGAATTTACTCGATTTTCTTGACATAGACCGTTTTTTATGTATAATAGATTTGTATTTTTTGATTGTTCCTCGTCATTTTGCACAAGAAACAGAAGGGATTGAGCTGAATTGACGACTCGTGAAGAACGCGCCAAAGAACGCGCGCTGAAACGCAAGCAAAAGCGTTTGATTACTTTTTTTGCTGTATTTCTTGCCATTATTATAGTGGTCCTGGCGGCGCTGGGGATTATTTTGAACCGGGTCACCCCCAATGCCCTGTCAACGACCGAGGGGACAACGGCAGATATATCCGGTTCTGCGCAGGACTGCTACAACAATCTGCTGGCTTCCTCCATGGTGCTGCATGATTATGTCTTTGAAATCACCGATCTGGAAAATACCGTCCGGCGTGAGCTGGGCGACGGGTTCAATACAACGCTTCATGTTTTTCTGAGCATTTCCGACGGCGAGCATGAAGCCAAAGTCGTATGCGGTTCGGGCGCGACGCTGCAGGAAGCATGGAGCGCTGCCGAACAGGCGGCAGGGGAGCTCGTGCGTGATGAGCTGCTGCCGACGGTCTACCTGAAAGCGGATATCGTAAACCGCATCGAGCGGGTCGCGTCTTCTCAGCTTGGCGCGCGCATTGCCGCCGACGCCGGGATCTACGGCGAATTCTTCAGAAAAGGCATTTCCTTTGACGCCGCTTTCTCCGCCTCCCTTCTGGAAGCGGAGATCAACGCCAATGAGCTGATCGATTATGATGTCAGTAAGGATCTGATTATGGAAAAAATCAATCTTTATCTGGCGCAAAAAGACGCGCCGACCGTGCAGTCTCTGCCGGAAAGCGTGTATCTGTTCACCTGCCGCGGTTATGTCAAGGATGTTGACGGCTGTTACACGCTGGGTGAGCAGCCCGACACCGATTACGGCAGACGGACGGTTCAGGTCGTGGATCGGGACTATGTGTCTCAGATGATGACAGCAACAGCCAGCCGGATGTTTGAGCAGATGTCGGCAAACGGGCAGTTTGCCAACGGGTATTATCCGATATCCGGTCTGCCGATCGAGCAATATGATCTTGCCGGTCAGGCGGCTGCGCTTTCGTCTTTGTCCCGCTACGCCGAGGCGTTTGATTCAGCGGGGCTGTACCGGGAGGATTTGCAAAAGGCGGCTTCCGCGCTTTCTTCCAGAATCGTTTCGCGCGATGAAAATACCGCTTTTGCCCTGAATGAAGAAACCGGCGAAATCACAGCGGGCGCCTGCATCCAGAGCGTGCTTGCGTTTTTGGATTATGACGAGGCCGAAGACGATGCGAACAGCGCCGAAACAGCGAAAAAACTCGGCAACGGCCTGCTGACGATGATCGATCCTTCCACCGGCAAGCTCAATCATGTGCTGAACGCCGATTATTCGGTAAAAACCGCTCAGACGGATCGTACCTTCGACAGCGCGGCGGTGTATGCGCTGAGCCGTTTGTACGGCGAAACCGAGGATGAACGGTACCTGAATGCCGCCAAAACCATGACGAACGCGCTGATCCGGGAAAATTATACCCAGTACGGCGACTGCTGGATCAGTGTTGCGATGGAGGAATTGACGAAATACGATAAAAGCACCGAGTATTTCAATTTTGCCCTTCGCAATTTTAATGACAATGCCGACGCGCTGGAAAGCCGCGTCATCAGTATGCCACAATATACGATCCTTCTGGTCAGCACCTACCGGATCTATACGCAGATGCAGGCGGAAAACATCACAACCGATCTGTTTTCTTCCTTTGATTATAACCGTCTTGTCACTCTCACCGTATCGCGGGCGGAGGATCTTTTGAACGGCGTTGCCTATCCGGAAGTCGCGATGTATTTCCACAATCCTGCCGACACCATCGGTCTGTTCTATGTGCGTCAGGACGGATTCCGTGTCCGTCTGGACGATAACGCCGCCTTCCTGCGCGCCTGGCTTGAATATTCCGATGTATATACGGCGGTCAGCGCCGAAGCCTTCGGCATTGCCGCGCAAAACGCTTCCACCGCTCCCGCAGCGGCGCAGTGAGCATATTTTTCGGCAAGCGATCGTATATACCTTGTTGTAAGGAGTGTTTAGAAATGAAATACTGTGAGAAAGCGCCGGAATCGATCCGGGAAAATCTGTTTACCATGTACGACCGGGATTGGGCGATCTTGTCCGCCGGAACCGAACAATCCTTCAATTCGATGACGGTAAGCTGGGGCGGCGCCGGTACGCTGTGGGGAAAACCTGCGGCGACGGTTTATGTGCGTCCGCAGCGCTATACACTGGAATTTTTGCGGCGCGAGCCTTTGTTTACCCTGGGCTTTTTTACGCCCGAAGAGCATGGCGTTCTTGCGCCCTTCGGCTCCAAAAGCGGCAGAGACTGCGACAAATACGCGCTCTCCGGCATACAGCCGGTCTTTGCCCATGACACGGTTTTTCCGGATGGGGCAAGACTCGTGCTCATTTGCCGCAAACAGTATCAGCAGCAAATGGATCCCGCCTGTTTTCTGGATCCGTCCCTTGATAAGACCTGGTATGGAGCAAAGGATTATCACTGGATGCTGATCGGCGAAGTACAAAAGGTTCTTGTGCGAGAAGAGTAAAACATCGCTGCATTTTTTTGGTGAAAATGCCGAACTTTGATTTTTTTGTAAAAAACACTTGCATTCTGCTGCGTGAGGTGCTATAATCCTTTTTGTTGTGAGGGCAACAGCACTTCACAAGTCGGTGTCTATAACATTGAGGTCCCACCCGTTCCCATCCCGAACACGGAAGTTAAGCTCACATGTGCCGAAGATACTTGGCGGGCAGCTGCCTGGGAAAATAGGTCGTCGCCGACACCAGCCGTTCCATTTCGGAACGGCTTTTTTTTGTCTGTTTTCGGGGGAACGCCTCTGCTTTTGGGGACGCCTCTGCTTTTTTGGGAACGGTTCTGCTTTTTTGGGAAACGCTGCCGTCTTTTCCGCGTCGCCGGCGAAAAGACGGCGTTCTGTATTTTCGCCGGGCAAAGCGCTTCTGTTTTACCAGCCGCTGATCTGTCCTTTTTGCAGGGCGGACAGAATTTTTTCCGTCAGAGCGGGGTAGTCCTTCCCCAGGGTTTTCAGCAGTTCTTTTGTTTTGTTCCGGTTGCCGATCGGGTCCTGCGGACAGCGGCTTTTGATGACCGGCAGCCCTTCCCGCTGGGCAGCGGCGGCGACAGCCTGTTCCGGGCAGTAGATCAGCGGACGGATCATCGTCAGGTCTTTGCGGGAAAGATAGGTTACCGGCGAAAAACAGGCGATGGTTCCGCCGCTCATCAGATTCATCAGAAAGGTTTCGGCGGCGTCGTCCTGATGGTGCCCGAGCGCCAGTTTGTTGCAGCCGAGTTCTTTGGCGGTGTCGTGCAAAATGCCGCGGCGCATCCGCGCGCAGAGCGAGCAGGGATTGCTTTCCTTTCGGATATCAAAAATCACCGAAGCCAGCTCGGTGCGTTTGATCGTGTACGGCACGGCAAGAGAGCGGCAGAGATCCGCAATGGCGGAAAAATCTCCGTCGGTGTTACCGAAGCGCATATCCAGTGTGACGGCATGGAGGGTGAAGGGCTCGGGGTAATAGCGAGACAGCGCCGCCATTACGCAAAGCAGCACCAGCGAATCTTTTCCGCCGCTGACGCCGACGGCGATGCGGTCGCCCTTTTCAATCATATGATAGCGCTGGACGGCAGCGCGCGCCAGTCCCTCTAATTTGCGCATACGATCCCTCCTTTTTTTTCATTGTAACGCGCTGTGCCGGCTTCGTCAACTTTTTTTTGTAAATCATTTGCGAGCAAATGTACCGAAAACAGGAGAAAAACGAAGAAAATCGAAGCTCTTGCGGGATATATCAAAAAATATGAAAAAGGTGGTTGACAAGGCATTTTTCGTGTGCTATTATATATCGGTAATTTGAACGAAAAGATTTGGAGGTCAGTTTATGTCTACTACTATGGCCAAAGCGGGCGAAGTGACCCGCGATTGGTATGTGCTTGACGCGGCCGGTAAGCCTCTCGGCAAGGTCGCAGCGGAAGCGGCGGTGCTGCTTCGCGGCAAGCATAAGCCCACCTTTACGCCCCATGTGGACTGCGGCGATCATGTCATCATCATTAACGCCGAAAAGGTCGTCCTCACCGGCAAAAAGCTGGAGCAGAAAATGTATTATCGCCACACCGGTTATATCGGCAACATGAAAAAGGTTAAGTACAGCACGCTTATGAAAACCAAGCCCGAGTTTGCCGTTGAAAAGGCTGTCAAGGGCATGATCCCCGACAATACGCTCGGCAGAGCGGCTCTTGCCCGTCTTCGCGTTTACAAAGGCTCCGAGCATAAACACGCGGCGCAGAAGCCCGTTGTCAAAGAATTTTAAGGGGAGGCTGAACGAATATGTACGAAGGAAATCCTTATTTCTACGGAACCGGAAGAAGAAAGAAATCCATTGCCCGTGTCCGCGTGTATCCCGGCACCGGCAAGATCACCATCAATGACCGCGACATCGACGATTATTTCGGCCTTGAGACACTCAAGCTCATCGTCCGTCAGCCTCTGAACCTGACCGAGAGCACCGAGAAATACGATGTTGTCTGCCGCGTTACCGGCGGCGGCGTGACCGGTCAGGCCGGCGCCATCCGTCATGGTTTGGCAAGAGCGCTGGTTGAGTCCAATGAAGAGCTGCGCCCCCTGCTGAAGAAGGCCGGCTTCCTGACCCGTGACCCCAGAATGAAAGAAAGAAAGAAATACGGCCTCAAAGGCGCCCGCCGTGCCCCCCAGTTCTCCAAGAGATAACTTTTTCTGTTTGGCAGATTGTCTCTGGACGCTGTTTGACAGGGTATCGGATGGTTTTTGCGCAGGCGCGTTTCTCGCAGGTGTTCGTTTTTTCCGTAAGGAGCAAACAGGGTACACCCACAGAACCGCCGCAAAACGAAAACAAAGGTCTAATAAAGCAGGAGATCGTTCCGCAAGGAGCGTATCTCCTGTTTTTTTGTGCGCGGCTTTTGCTCTTCGTTTTTGCTCCTGCTGTTTTGACCTTTCTTGTCTTTCGCCGAAAAAACGCCGCTGTCTCCCTGTGGCAGGGAACAGCGGCGGTGAACGGGGCGAGCGTGTGTTTTCTTTTTTCACGGGAACAGGGGACGACCGATTGACAGAACGGGAGCGGCTCCGGTGAAAACGCAATTTCTGCTGCCATTCCAAGGGCATCCATTTTGCGAAAAGAATGGGTTGTTCTGTCCGGATCGTATCGCCGTCGGGCGGTTTCAGGCGTTGGCGCTTTGCTGGACGAGTGCGTGAAAATCATCAATCATCGATTGCAGCGTTGTGCTTTCCATCGCTTTTTGAACGGCATCCTCTATTTTTTTATACGGCTTCTGTAGTACCTTGTATATGTTTTGCGCCACCGGACAGGGGCGATCCTGGCAGGGATGAATGCCGATCAGACGGGTGACGCCGTTTGGCTCCAGAGCGGAATAGATCTGGAACAGGGTGATCTGAGCGGGGTCGGCACACAGCTGCGCGCCCCCGGTTCCACGGGGTACCGTAATCAGCCCCGCTTTTTTTAATGCGCTGAGAATGCTGCGGATCACAACAGGATTGCTCCCGGTGCTTTCAGCCAAAAGTTTGCTGGTGACTCTGGCGATTCCTGACGCTTCATGGATGAAGATCAGGCAGTGAACCGCAACGGAACATTTCATACTGATTTGCATAGATATACGGTATCCTTTCAAAAATATATGGTTAGTAATTGATGTAACTATTGACATTACATCTTCCATATGCTAAACTGAAGAAGATGTAATCCGATTGATTACAACTAATATTTTACCGGTTTATATGGTAAAAAGCAAGAGAGAATCCGGAAAAATAAAGTTTATGCAGAACGCGCCCCTTTGTGAAAGCGTTGCCCGACGCCTCCGGCATGGCAGTGCGCGCTCGGCGTTGTGGAACAGGCAGATCGTAATGTTGAAAACTTCCCAAAAAGCGGATCGCGTGTAGGTCCGTCCGGTCTTTTCGCAGAAGATGCAGAACAAAAAAGATTATAAACATATCACAGGCATAGGATTCAGCTGTGAGAAAGGAGTTCAAATCATGAAATTGTCGATTCCCGTTGTACAGACGATTCAAAACCGGCATAGTGTGCGCACCTATGAGAATCGGCCGCTCAAAACCGAGGATCGGGAAGCGCTGTTGGAATGTATGAAGCGGCTGGAAAATCCCTTCGGTGTTCCCGTTCACAAGTATATTGTGGATAAGAAGCTGGAGGCAGACGGCGAAAAACTGGGTACATACGGCATCATTAAGGGCGCAAGTACCTTCCTTGGGGTTTCTGTCCCGAATCGCGAACTGGCGCCGCTGGCGGCAGGATATGAATTTGAAAATCTTATTTTATACGCCACGCACCGGGGGCTTGGTACCGTTTGGCTGGCGGCAACCTTCAACCGGGAAAACTTTGCCTCTGCCATGGGGATCCCACAGGACGAGCTGTTCCCGGCCATTTCACCGGTGGGGTATCCTGCCGTCAAGCGCAGTCTGACGGAACGGCTGATGCGCTCTGCCGTGAAAGCCGCTTCCCGAAAAGAGTGGAACGAGCTGTTTTATCAGGCGGATTTTCAAACGCCGCTGACCAAAGCAAGCGCCGGAGACTATGCCCAGCCGCTGGAAATGGTGCGGCTGGCACCTTCTGCCAGAAACGCCCAGCCCTGGCGGGTGCGAAAAACGGAAAACGCCTATCATTTTTATGCGGATTATAAATCCGGTCTTTCCGATGGGGAGAAAAGGATCAAGCAGGTAGATCTGGGCATTGCCCTGTCGCATTTTCATCAAACCGCTTTGGAATGCGGGCTGACCGGCGCCTTTGAACGGATTCCTCAGGAGGATATTTCCCTTCCTGAGACGCTGCATTATCTGATGTCCTGGCGGATCGGCAAGGAGAAAGGAGAAAATATACATGAAACTTTATGAGATCGTTTTTAGCCCCACAGGCGGGACGAAAAAGGCAGCCGACGAGCTGACCGGTGCACTGGAAGGGGAGATCATGACGGTTGATCTGACCGACAGCAAACAGGATTTTTCCTCTGTCCCTTTGACCTCTGCGGATGTCGCCGTCCTTTCTGTGCCGTCCTATGGCGGCCGTGTTCCCGCTGTGGCGGCAGAGCGGCTCCGTATGGTGCATGGCAATGGCGCCCGGGCGGTTCTGGTCTGTGTCTACGGTAACCGAGCTTATGAAGATACGCTGGTAGAATTGGC
>CALWIU010000038.1 GCA_944380845.1 uncultured Clostridia bacterium
ATATATATTCTATTTATTTAGGGTTTGATTTTTAAACCTCTGAGGTTTATTTTTCAAACCTCTGAGGTTTACTTTTGAAACCCGAAGGGGCAAAGCAGCCGCTCGCCGGCGAGTTATGAACATTCTACTTTGTGAACAGTTTATGTCCGATAAAGCGGTAAAGCGTCAAAGATTGGCGTCTTCCCGGATTTGGCAAAAATTTTCTTTACATCTGCGTCCTGATATTATATAATATTATGGAATATCGACGAAAGGGGTGCGGAAAGTTGTCTGAAAAGGCTGCCGCATCAAAAAGAAAAAAACGGGTTTTGATTGCTTTTGCCGGAATCATTCTGGCAGCTGTGATCGTGCTTGCCGCTGTTTTGGGTGTGCGTCTGTATTACCGCGCGTCCGACAAACCGGTCAGCGTGGGCTTGTCCCAATCGGTCAACGATTTTATTATGCCCGTTAAGCTCATTGCTCATCGTGGCTTTTCCGGCCTTGCGCCCGAAAACACGATTCCCGCCGTAAAAGCGGCGGCTGATGCAGATTTTGACGGTTGTGAGTTTGACATTCGCCTGACAAAGGACGGACGATGGGTCGTTTTTCATGACAACGATGTCAGCCGCATGACAAACGGCGAGGGGCTGGTCAGCGACATGACCCTTGCGCAAGTGCAAAGCCTTGTTATCGACGCCGGCAGCAATGTTCAGCAATACCCCGATGAAAGAATCCCGACTCTGGAAGAAATGCTGAAAGCCTGCGCGGATTACGGCGTTGCTCCTGTGGTCGAAATCCATCTGGAGGAAGGGCAGACCCCGGATTATGACGCCGTTGCTTCCGCTCTCCGTGCCGTTCAGTTTGGCGACTGCATGGTGATTTCCGCTGATTTGGACGCCCTTGCGCAAATGCAAAAGCTCTTGCCTGATGCAGATACGCGGTTTTTGTCTTCTCGCGTCACCGGCGACCAGATCGAGCGGTGCGCCGAGCAGGGCTTTCACGGCATCAGTTTTGACGCTTCCGTAAGCGCCAATCTCCTCCATATCGAAAAAATCAGCGAGTCCGGCATGATAATCGGCGCGTGGACGGTCGATAATATTCATCTTCTGGATAAACTGTATGAAAAAGGTGTGTTTGAAATCACCACCAATATGATCTATCCCTCTTGAGAAAGGAAAAGCCGCCATGACTGATTGTAAAAAGATTGCCGGGCTTTTGTTCCCCGATTGTACAAAAACGCCGGACGATTACGAGGCTCTTTATCCGCCCCGTGTTTTGCCGGAAGGCGCAATGGTTACCCGGTTCGCTCCGTCGCCGACCGGATTTATGCACATCGGCAACCTGTTTTCCTGCCTGATCGATCGGCTGGCTGCCGGGAAAAACGGCGTTTTTTATCTGCGGATCGAGGATACCGACAAAAAGCGCGAGGTCGCCGGGGCAATCGATGCGATTTTATCCGGACTGGCTTATTTCGGCATTGTCCCCGATGAAGGCATGAGCGGCGAAACCACCGAAACCGGCGAATACGGCCCCTACAAACAAAGCCTGCGCCGGGATATTTACGCCTGTTTTGCCAAATCTCTGGTGGAAAAGGGATTGGCGTACCCCTGCTTCTGCTCGGAAGAGGAAATCGCCGCTTTGCGTGAGCGGCAGGAAAAGCAGGGCGTGACGCCCGGTTATTACGGCGAATGGGCGTGCTGCCGCAGCCTGAGCGATGAGCAGATCGAAGAAAACCTGCGTCAGGGCAAGCCCTATGTGCTGCGCCTGCGTTCCTTCGGCAGCGAGGATAAAAAAATATTTGTCGATGATAAAATCAAAGGAAAACTCGAAATGCCTGAAAATGTTCAGGATATTGTATTGTTGAAAACCGATGGGATCCCGACTTATCATTTTGCCCACGCGGTGGACGATCATTTGATGCGTACAACCCATGTGGTGCGCGGCGATGAATGGATTTCCTCCCTGCCGGTTCATATCCAGCTCTTTCAGGCGCTGGGTGTGAAGCCGCCGAAATATGTTCATATCGCGCCCATTATGAAACTGGATAACGGCAACAAACGCAAACTCAGCAAGCGAAAAGACCCTGAAAGCGCCGTCAGCTTTTATGTGCAGCAGGGGTATCCCGCCGAAGGCGTTGTGGAATATCTGATGACCCTTTCCAATTCCAATTTTGAGGACTGGCGCAAGGCGAACCGAAACGCTCCGCTTTCCGATTTTCCTTTCACAATCAAAAAAATGAGTGCCAGCGGCGCGCTTTTCGATCAGGCGAAGCTGGAAGATATCTGCAAGGAAGTGATTTCCAGATTCAGCGCCGACGAAGTCTTTTCCCGCGTCTTTGCGTGGGCGAAAAACGAGGATGAAGAACTTTTCCGCCTGATGGATTCGGACCCGGACAAGGCTCGGGCTATTTTCGCCATCGACCGCGGCGGCGCCAAACCGCGTAAGGATATGGCGCGCTGGAACATGGCAAAACAATATATGGCTTATTTTTATGACGAATTGTTTGCCGCAGAAGACGCCATGCCGGAAAACATTGCCGCCGATGACCGCTCGGCGATCCTGACGCAGTATGCCGGGGTGTATGACGAGGCGGACACCAAGGACGAATGGTTTGCCAAAATCAAAGCCCTGTGTGAGCCTTTGGGCTTTTCCCCCGATGTTAAGGCGTATAAAAAGAACCCCGATGCGTATAAGGGGCATGTGGGCGATGTTTCATCGGTTATCCGTGTGGCGGTAACCGGACGGCGCAATACGCCCGATTTGTACGAAGTGATGAAGGTGCTGGGTAAGGATCGCGTACTTGCCCGTCTGCAAAATGCAAGATAAGAGTTCCCCTGAAAGGATTTGCGATATATGGAAGAAAAACTCACTCCCGTTGCTTCAAATTTTATTTATGATTTCATTGACGAGGATCTGAAAAACGGCGTCAACACCCGCGTTCAGACCCGGTTCCCTCCTGAGCCGAACGGCTATCTTCACATTGGCCATGCCAAGGCGATTTGCATCGATTTCGGAACCGCTGAAAAATACGGCGGCATTTGCAATCTGCGTATGGACGATACCAACCCCGTGAAAGAGGATACCGAATATATCGACGCCATTTTGGAGGATATCCGCTGGCTGGGCTTTCATTGGGAGAATATGTATTATGCTTCCGATTATTTTGACTTTCTGTATGAGTGCGCGCTCAAACTGATCCGCGACGGCAAGGCGTATGTAGATGATCTTTCCGCCGACGAGATCCGCGAGTATCGCGGCACGCTGACCGAGCCGGGAAAAAACAGCCCCTATCGGGATCGCTCCGTCGATGAAAACCTTGATTTGTTCCGCCGCATGACCGAGGGTGAGTTCCCCAACGGCGCCAAGGTTTTGCGTGCGAAAATCGATATGTCGTCGTCCAACCTCAATATGCGCGACCCCGTCATGTACCGCATCGCCCATGTTTCCCACCATCAGACCGGGGACAAATGGTGCGTTTACCCGATGTATGATTTTGCGCATCCGCTTTCCGACGCGCGGGAGGGCGTGACCTATTCTCTCTGCTCGCTGGAGTTTGAAAACCACCGCCCGCTGTACAACTGGTTCGTTGAGCAGGTCGGTTTTCAGGAGCCGCCCCGTCAGATCGAATTCGCCCGCCTGAATCTGAATTACTGCGTGACCAGCAAAAGAAAATGCCTTGAACTGGTGCAGAAGGGGATCGTCAGCGGCTGGGACGATCCGCGTATGGTTACCTTATGCGGAATGCGCCGGCGTGGCTATCCGCCCGAGGCGATCCGTGATTTTGTCGAAAAAGTCGGCGTAGCCAAAGCGTACAGCGTCGTCGATTACGGGCTTTTGGAATCCTGTGTGCGCGACCGTTTGAACGATACGGCGCCCCGTGCCATGGCGGTGTTGGAACCGCTGAAAGTCGTGATCGACAACTATCCCGCCGATCAGACCGAGCAGATTCTGATCGAGCGTCACCCGGATCATCCGGAACTGGGCAAAGCGCCGGTTACTTTTTCCAAAGAACTGTATATTGAAAAAAGCGATTTCATGATCGACCCGCCTAAAAAATATTTCCGTCTGTACCCCGGCAATGAGGTTCGGCTCAAGGGCGCGTATTTTGTTACTTGCGTTTCCTATGATACGGATGAAAACGGCGAAGTGACCTGCGTTCACTGCACCTATGACCCGGAAAGCCGCGGCGGCAATTCTCCCGACGGCAGAAAGGTCAAAGGCACGCTGCACTGGGTCAGTCTTTCTCACAGCCGTCAGGCGACGGTACGCCTGTATGACCGCCTGTTTACCGTCGAGAACCCCGGCGAAAATATGTTGGATGAAATCAATCCCGACTCGCTGAAGGAGCTGACCGGCTGCCGCATCGACGAACATCTTTCCGATCTTTCGGCGGGGGATGTCTTTCAGTTCATGCGTCAGGGCTATTTTTGCGTAGACCCCGACAGCACCGATGACAACCTGATTTTGAACCGTACTGTGCAACTCAATTCCTCTTGGAATAAAAAATAAATGAGAATCGGCAGCCTTGCGCTGCGGAAAGGATCTTTTATCATGGAAATTTTAGAAGCAAAAAAACTGGTGATTGAAGCCGGCAAAAAACTGCTTAAAAGCGGTCTGATTGCTCGTACATGGGGTAATGTGAGCTGCCGCGTCAGCCCGACGCAGTTCGTTATTACGCCCAGCGGCAGAGCCTATGAAACACTGACGCCGGATGAAATCGTTTTGGTCAACATTGCCGACTGCTCTTATGAAGGAACGGTAAAACCCTCTTCTGAAAAGGGCATCCATGCTTCGGTATATGAAATGCGTCCCGAAATGGATTTTGTCATTCACACCCATCAGCCCTATGCCAGCGCTGCCGCTGCCATCGGGTATGATATCAACTCCCTGAGCCAGCATGCCGCCGACCTGATCGGCCCCGGCGTAACCGTTGCCTCTTATGGACTGCCGGGTACCGGTAAGCTGAAAAACGGCGTGAGAGACGCGATGATGCGTTCTCCCTCCAAGGCAATTTTAATGGCGCACCACGGCGCTCTTTGCATGGGCGAGGACATGGACGAAGCCTTTGCCGTTGCCGCTGAGCTGGAAAAAGTCTGTGAAAAATTCATTCTCGATCGTTTTTACACCTTCACCGGCACCCTTGCCGATAATTACAGTGAGCTGACCGCTTATTTTGCCGATCTCAAAAAGGGCAAAAAGAACCAGACCATGCCGGCCTTTGATTATTACGATTCCAGCCGTCAGGGCGCGACCGCCGTTCTTGTTTCCAAAAAAGACGGCAGCGTGATCCGCGTCAACCTGACCAGCCCGGTCGAAACCACAAAAGGCAGTCAGGATTATACCCCCGCTGTTGATCTGCACAAGGCCGTTTACAACAACAGAGACGATGTAAACTACATCCATCACAGCGATGCTGCCAACATCAAGGCATTTTCCGCCCAGAAAAAGGCGCTGAAACCCTATCTGGATGATTTTGCGCAGTTGATCGGTCTGACCTGCCGCACAGCGGTATTCAATCCTGCCGACACGATCAAATCGTCGAAACAGGTGGTCAAAAAGCTGAAAGGCAGAAACGCCGTCATGCTGAAAGACAACGGCGCGCTTTGCGTGTCTGGCGACAAGGACGACGCCGAAGCGATCGAAATGGTTCTGAACAAAAACATCAACGCGGCGGCGGCAACCGCTGTTTTCCCGGGCGTAAGCGTAATCAATAAAGTTGAAAGCGCCCTGATGCGTGTTGTTTATAAAACCAAATATTCCAAACAAAAGAATAAATAATGAGCGAAGGCGTTTTTATTGTCATGGAAGGTCTGGACGGCTGCGGCAAAAGTACCCAGACGGCGCTTTTAAAAGCGTATCTGACGCAGTCGGGCAGAGCGGTTGTCTGTACGGCGGAGCCGACGGAAGAAGCCACGGGAAAATTTTTACGAAGGGTTCTTTCCGGGGAGATTCCCTGTGACCCCGCCACCGCCGCCGCGCTTTTCGCTGCCGATCGGGTTCGTCACAACCTGCTGCCCGAAACGGGCATACAGGCGCTTTTGCAAAGGGGCGTGATTGTCCTGTGCGACCGCTATTATTATTCGTCCATGGCTTATCAGGGAGCGCAGGCGGATCCGGACTGGGTCCGGCGGCTCAACAGGGAAAACCCCTATATCCGCCGCCCCGATCTGTGCCTGTTTCTGGAAGCGCCGGTCGATGTTTGTCTTTCGCGCATTCGAGCGGGACGCAAACCAGACGACCGCGAAATTTTTGAAAACCGCCGGTCGCTTGAGGCGATCCGTTCGCAGTTTGACCGGGTATTTGCTTCTTTGCCGGATGATCCGGTGATCCGCATTGACGCTTCCGGCGATATCCCGTCCGTTTTTGATACCATTCGCGCGGCGGTGGACGCTGTTTTGCCGCCCGTTTGAAAAAAAGGAGCTTTGCCATGCCGTTTATCGATTCCAAAATCAGCTTTCCCGTTTCCGCTGACAAAAAAGAAATTTTGAAGTCCCGCTTCGGCGAGATCGTCTCTCTGCTGCACAAATCGGAAGCGTATCTGATGGTCGGCATTGAGGATCAATACGACCTCTGGTTCGCCGGGAAAAAACTGGATCGGGGCGCCTATGTTTCGGTCAGTCTGTTCGGCAGCGCTTCGCCTTCCGATTATGACAAAATGACCGCCGCTGTTTGCGCTCTTTTGGAGCAGGAGCTTTCGATTCCTCCGCAGTCGGTTTATGTGACCTATCATCCCGTTTCCGACTGGGGCTGGAACGGCGGTAACTTTTAAAAAAATAAGTAATGCCCGTTTGAGAGGGACTGCGCGATGCGCAGTCCCTCCTTTTTCTTGGTCTTTAGCAAAGAAATAAAGGGGCTGTCGCAAACTGGATTCATCCAAGAGCGGCAGTCCTTTTTTTGAGTTAAAAGATAGAGAAAAGAAAAAACACCGTTCCGATCGGTCGGTGTTGGGTATAGAT
>CALWIU010000039.1 GCA_944380845.1 uncultured Clostridia bacterium
GTGTTTGTCATCCAATGCTTCATTTACCCACATACAGAGCGGATAACCGCCCTCATAAAACTGCTGATATGTACCGTCCGCCGTATTGGGCATTTGCAGACCGGGAATATATTGCAGGTCATTACTCGGATCATCATCCGCCAGGCTGGCATCTACTTCTTCCTGATCATCCGAATATTCAAAGTCATACAGCACCGTCGGCATGGCGCCGATGATTGCACGAACCTGTACCGCGATGGAAGGATATTTTGCATAAGCAGCGGTAACATTGGCATTCACCGTTACACCGTCAGAGGTGGTAAAGGTCAAGCCATCCGCATTGAAGGTACCTGCTGTTTCGGAAACGTCCTGCCCCTCATCATCTACCATCGTCCAGGCGATGTCGCCGGCCTTCATATGAACCTCACGGTTCTGATAATAGGCAACGATACCGAAATCGGTTGTTTCCTCAAAACCAAGAGAAATTTCAGCTGTAGGCACATAGAAGGTATCCGGGTCGCGGATCTCAATGGAGACATTGCCGCAAACCTCACCGCCGGAAATATAATTGACGGTAACCGTACCGGCTGTGCCGTTGGATGTAAACAAACCATCTGCTGTGATGGAACCAAAAGAAGAATCCGCCAGAGCATATGACCCATCCTCAGGAAGGGCAACCGCAGCACCGGAAGAATCTGCACCGGTTGCGGTAAACTGGACGGTTGAACCGGGGGTGTATACCTCGTTGTTCGGCTCAAGAATCGCATGGGCAAATACGCCGTCCGGTTTTGCGGAAGAAGTAACCAACAGCGCAGAAGATACCGCGCGGGGGGCTCCATCGGAGGGACTGTTTTTCACAGTCAGCGCCGCTTCACCGGAACGCTTGGATACGAAAGTTGCGGAACCGCCGCCGTCAAGCTGGCCGCCTACAACACAGCCAAGGCTGATCAGGACATCCGCGATCTCGCTCCAGGACATACCAATCGAATAAGGATTCTGACGGCCGTCGTTTTCCAGAACAACAACGGAACCGTCCGCTTTGATACCCACCGCCACACGGGGCTGAGGATCCACATTATAACTGCCGTTGGCGCCGGAAACATTCTTTCCGTCCATAACGGAAATTTCCCACAAGCCAATGGCTTCTTTAACATCGTTGTATGGCTCGTTCGCCTGACGGATCACAGCGGAACCGTCATTCAAAATGGCAAAATACGGACGGCCTGCCGTAGGATTGCTGCCGCCATGCTGATTGTAAAGAGCACCGTCCATAATCAGCATACCGCTGGACGCACCGGTCTGCATATTAAAGATATCGCCGTTGACACCGCCGACGACCGTAACGCCGCGTTTGGCTTCTGCGGCTGCCGCCTGATCGGTAACGGTCTGCAAACCGAATTTCGTGCCGTCCTGATCCTTATAACTGGCAATCAGGGACGCCGTACCATTGTTGACATCGACCGTCATGGCATGGATATGGTTCTGATCCGTGCCATCTGCGTTGTTCAAAACAAGGTGTGTTTCTTCAATGCCCGGGGCAATCTGATAGTCCGTTTTGGAAACCAGAAGATTGTCCTTGGGAAGAGCACCGCTGTTCAAATCCACAGCAGCGAAGACAGACATCGGCAAAACGCTGAACGCCATCATCGCCGCTAGCAGTACCGCGAGAATTTTTCTGACTCGCGTACCGGATCGATTCATACTCAACATCCTTTCGTTTTTTTAATAATTCCATGAGTTTTCATTAAAGCGCCTGAAAATTCTTTTTTTCATCTTACGGGAACAACTTCCCCGGGCGGCAGCGCCGCCGTTACCCGTATTTGTTGTCACACCTCCTTGTCAAAAAAACGCATTACATGCGTTCATAGAAAAAGCACAGACAACAAAAACACCGCGCTTCTTCTTGTGTGCATACCGCCATAATTCAGCAATATGATTCACGATCAAATATATATTAAATGATTTCAAAACATTTGTCAAGGTTTTTCCGGTTTAGGTGTGAATTTTTTGTGTATTTTTAACGCTTTTTCCACAAAAAAAGACCCCGCACTGCGAGATCTTTTTTTTGCTTATTCCGACATAAAACGACGAATTGCCTTTCCATCTCTGGTCCCCAGCCGGTAAAGCCGGTCGAGATTTGCAGCGCTTCTTTTCAGAGTATCGACGCCGCAGCAGGTATCCGGAGCCACAATCAAGGCTCGTCCGGCTTCTTGCAGTTCAATGACTTTTTCCAGACTTTCCGCATAACGCCTGTGGCGGCTGAAAACTTCTTCTGCGACCTCCGGGTAAGCGGACAACAGGCGATTGATAATTTTTTTAGCCCGTTCCATCCGGTGATCCTGAAAGGAGATCGGGCGTGTCAAAATGACGACAATTCTGTCGCAGCCCTCCGACAACAGGTGATCGACAGGCAGCGGGTCAGAAAGCCCGCCGTCAAAATATTCAACGCCATCAATTACATAAGGTTTACAGACCAATGGGATGCAGCAGGACGCTTTTAATATATCATATTGATCCTTGGAAACATCTTTTTTGGTAAAATAATGCGGCGTACCATCCGATGCACGAGTTGCCACCACGCAAAGCTGACCGGGGAACGCAAGTACACGGCTGATGGCCAGCGGGTCGATGCTGACCGAATCGGAAAGATCTGAATATATATAATCCAAATCGATATAATTGCCCTTTTTTAACAGGTTTCCCATGCTCATATATTGCTTGCGAAAGGCATATTCGTGATAAAACCGATAGGTTCTGCCAATTTGTCCCGCCTGATAATTGATCAGATTGGCACTGCCTGCCGACACGCCGCAGCAATAATCAAAAACTACACCGTCCAAAAGACAGCGATCCAATACGCCTGCGCCGTACATACCGCGCATACCACCGCCAACATCAATAACACCCGTCATATGGAACCCTCCGATTTATTGCAGCACAACATTCTTATCGCCCAAAAGCTGTTTCAGGCTGGAAAGCAGCGGCGCGCTGACTCCGACACGCAAACCGGTTTTTAAATCATATTTTTTGCTGTCGGTAAAATAGAAATAAACCGGTGTATTTCCTGAAAAAGCAGTAATGCGGCTCAATGCCTGCTGTTTTGTATCGTCATTTTCAGATGCGAAGCGCAAAAACAGTCCATGGGCGCGTTTTTTGCCGGGATCCGATGCTTTTGCCGGCTGAGCCGCCGTGTTATCAGTACGGCTGCCAGGTGCCGGCGAAGCAGCATTTTCAATATACGAAATCGTTTGATATTCGGGCTTGGGAGCAGCCATATGCTTTTGGAAACCGCCCAGAGAAGGTGCAGGCTCAATACTCTCCAGCAAAAGTTTCGGCGCTTCATCATCCCGCACAGACAACCGCGCTTTGATCAATACAATGGCGTCTTCGGCAATAAACGGCGCATATTGCGTATATGCTTTCGGGAAGACGATCACTTCAATGGAACCATACATATCCTCAGCTTCCAAAAAAGCCATCGTTGTATCGTTTTTTGTGATTTTTTTCTTTACGGAAGATAAAATCACAAGAACATCGACTTTTGCACCATCCCGATAAGAGGATGGATCCTGCGGATCTGCTTCCAGCAGATTGTCTATCCGCGCGCAACGCAGTTTTTTTGCCATATCCCGGTACTCTGCCATCGGATGACCGGAAATATAAAGCCCCGTTGTCAGTTTTTCCAACGCGAGTTTTTCCCGGTCAGGCAGTTCCGGAACATCAGGGATCGGCGGTTCAGCAACTTCTTCAAAAGCGGAACCCACATCAAACAGTCCGATCTGCCCGTCAATTTTATGCTTGCGGTCATCTTCCAATGAAGAAATGATCGGATCCATCATTTGCAGCATTTGACGGCGGTTGGTACCAAGGCCGTCCAATGCACCGCATTTTATAAAATGCTCGACCGAGCGGCGGTTAAATTCCTTGCCATAGACGCGGCGGCAAAAAGTAAAGAACGAAGCAAAGGGGCCATTTTTTTCCCGCTCATTGATAATGGCTTTGATAAACACGCCGCTGACATTTTTGACAGCCAGAAGGCCAAAGCGAACCTTCCCGTCCTCAACAGTGAAATTTTCTGCGCTGTGATTTACATGCGGCGGCAAAACTTCGACGCCGAGGTTTGCGCACTCGGAAATATACGGAACCATTTTTTCCGTATTATCCAGTACGCTGGTCAGCATGGCCGCCATAAATTCGCAGGGATAATGCCTTCTGAGATAAGCGGTTTGATAAGTTACATAAGCATAGGCTGCCGAGTGGGATTTATTGAACGCATAAGAGGCAAACGACGCCATATCGTCAAATATCGCATTGGCAGCTTCTTCCGAAATGCCGCGCTTAATACAGCCGTCGCAAGGAGAGCTGCCGTCAGAGCCATCGGAACCGTATAAGAAATATTTGCGCTGCTGTTCCAGCACATCCGCCTGTTTTTTGGCAACCGCCCGGCGAACCATATCCGATGCGCCCAACGAATAACCAGCCAGATCCCGGAAGATCTGCATAACCTGTTCCTGATACACGATGGTGCCGCAGGTAACATCCAAAATCGGTTTCAACTCCGGCGTATGGTAATGAATTTTGTCCGGATGCGCACGGTTTTCCAGATAAGCCGGGATAAAGTCCATCGGACCGGGGCGATAAAGAGCGATAACAGCGATAATATCTTCCAGGTTCTTTGGGCGCATATTGATCATCAGGGAGCGAATTCCCGCCGATTCACACTGGAACACACCGTAAGTGCCGCCTTCAGCAAGCATTTTATAAGTTTCCGGGTCATCAATACCCACTTCGGAAATCTTAAAGTCCGGCTCACGGCGCCGGATCATTTTTTCCGCATCATCAATAACCGTCAGGGTACGAAGACCCAAAAAGTCCATTTTCAAAAGGCCGAGTTTTTCCACCCAACCTTTATAATACTGGGTAACGATGGAGTCACCGCTGGTAAACAGAGGACAATATTCTACCACCGGCAACCGGCTGATCACCACGCCCGCCGCGTGCATACCGGTGCTTTTTGGCATACCCTCAATCTTTTTGGAAGTATCGATCAGGTTACGGATCTGTTCGTTCTCGGCATACATTTTTTTCAGATCCTGGTTGGATTCCAATGCCTTGTCAATGGTCATTCCCAATTCCTGCGGAATTTCCTTGGCAACGGCGTCCACCTCGGCATAGCTCATTCCCAGAACCCGTCCGACATCGCGGATAGCGCCTTTCGCCGCCATCGTACCGAAAGTGGCGATCTGCGCCACATGATCCGCGCCATAGCGCCGCTTGACATATTCAATAACTTCCTGACGGCGGTTGTAACAGAAGTCAATATCAAAATCGGGCATACTGACGCGTTCCGGATTCAAAAATCGCTCAAACAGCAAGTTAAACCGCATCGGATCGATATCCGTAATGCCGCAGCAATAGGCGGCGATACTGCCGGCGCCTGAACCTCTTCCGGGACCAACCGGGATACCGACAGATTTTGCGTAGTTGATATAATCCCAAACAATCAAAAAGTAATCGATAAAACCCATTGACTGAATTACGCCCAGCTCATAATCCAGCCGTTCCCGATACTCTTGGGGATAATCCGTGCCATAGCGTTTTATCAATCCGTCATAACACATATTTTTAAAATACTCATAATGATCCTGTCCGCCGGGCACATCAAAATGCGGCAGAATCGTATGACCGAATTCAAAAGTTACATGACAGCGTTCCGCGATACGATTGGTATTTTCGATCGCTTCGGGTACTTCGGGAAACAGCGCCGCCATTTCATCGCCGGTTTTCAGATAAAAATCGGGCGACGAAAAATCAAAACCGGTGTTCTCGTTAATGGTATGCTTCGTCTGGATGCAAATCAGAATTTTTTGCACCTCTGCATCGTCTTTTTCGATATAATGGACATCATTGGTTGCCACCAACGGAATGCCGGTTTCCCTTGACAGACGAATAATTTCCGGATTGGTGCGTTTCTGGTCCTCGATTCCATGATCTTGAATCTCCAGAAAATAATTTCCCTGTCCAAAAACTTTGTTATACCACAAAGCGGTTTCTTTTGCCTTCTCGTATTCTCCATCGACCAAAGCACGGGGAATTTCACCGGCAAGACAGGCTGACAGACAGATCAGGCCTTCGTGGTACTGTTCCAGCAAATCATGATCCACACGGGGTTTCGTGTAAAAGCCCTCGATCCACGCCGAAGAAACAATCTTCATCAAATTCTGATAGCCCTGCTGGTTTTCAGCCAACAGGATCAGATGGTACCGGCGGCTGTCAGGACCGTGCACTTTATCAAAACGGGTACGCGCAGCCACATATACCTCACAGCCGATGATGGGCTTGATCCCCTCTTTTTTACAGGCAGTGTAAAAATCAATCACACCATACATCACACCGTGATCGGTAATGGCAAGGCTTGTCATGCCCAGCTCTTTTGCTTTATGACAGAGCTGTTTTACTTTTGCCGCTCCATCCAACAGACTGTATTCAGTATGTACATGTAAATGGGTAAAATTTGTCATATGATCCCTTTTCTTTATTTTTGTCCGTAATAAGCATTTTTCCCGTGTTTGCGCAGATAATGCTTGGCAAGCAGCTTATCGCCCACCGGAGTTCTGCCGCCCAGCATTTCCGTTTCCATTGCCATACCGGCGATGATTTCCAGAACCGCTGCATTTTCAGCGGCTTTTTGCGCATTTTTTCCCCATGTAAAGGGGCCGTGATTTTTCACCAGAACCGCCGGGATCGCCAGCGGATCCAGCTTCCGTTTATGAAAACAGCGAATAATAACAAGACCGGTATTTTTTTCGTATTCACTTTCGATCTCCTCATCGGTCAGTGCTTCCGCGCAAGGCACATCTCCATAAGCAAAATCCGCATGGGTTGTGCCATAGGCGGGAATGTCCCGTCCCGCCTGAGCGAAAGCAACCGCATGGGGAGAATGCGTATGCACCACGCCGCCGATTTCGGAAAAAGCCCGATACAAAGCAAGGTGCGTCGCCGTATCCGATGAAGGGGACAAAGCCGATTCAACGCAGTTCCCGTCCAGATCAACAACCACCATTTTATCTGGCGACAGATCCGCATAGGGCACGCCGGACGGCTTAATCACCACCAGCCCCATTTCCCGGTCAATGCCAGAGGCGTTTCCCCAGGTAAAGGGCGCAAGTCCGTATTCCGTTAGTTTCATATTCGCTTCATATACTTCTTTTTTCAACGCCTCAAGCATAAATATATTCCTTTCATCCGCATCATTTCAACACAGCAAACGACAAGGGGCGTATCGTTTTACGATGCGTTCGCTTCCTGTTCCGTGATTTCATATCCATCGGTGGAAAAGCCAATGCTTTCCTCTGTCACACCGCCGACGGTCAAACTTTTCAGCTCCCAGCTGACATTGACCGAACCGGTTAAATTATATACACGGCATTTGGAAGCGAAGCCGTATTCATCATCGATCCAAACAAAAGCATAGGCCGTCAGAAGCCCCGCCGAATTATAAGCCGACTGGGTATATTTTTTCGCCGGCCGGCCAGCCACGCTTTCCTCCCCCTGAAATTCCACATTGGAAAGCGTTGGAAACGCGGCATCAACTCTTGCGATTTTCAAAAAACCGGGGGTAATGGAGGAAAGACTTTGATTGCTTAAAACCATATGCGTGCCCGTTTTATTGGCTGGATTCAACGCGTATTCATCTACATTTTCTCCGTTTTGCAGAAAACAGGTCATCGCGCCGCTGCTCTCTTCCTTCGCGGTATAGATCCCTTCGCAGCGATGCTCTGTCAGATCGGAAATTTGGCCATTTTCCTCATAGGTATAGCTTAAAGTATAATTGGAAAGCCAGCTTTCATCGATCAGGATCGGGGTTCCGGTCCCGCCGGACGACATAAGCGCAGTGGTCCCTTCTTCACCGGTATCGGTAAACACCTGCGTATTTTTTACTGTCGTATCCAGTTCGCTCAGGCTGCCTGCGCTGTCATCCACACAAGATGCAAACAGCGCTGCGATCAGAGCCAACAGGCAAAGCATTGCCACTCCTTTTTTCATCATCGCAGGAACCTCCCCATATAGAAATGATAACAAATCTCTTTTATCAAATATATTGTAGTAGTTGCCATAAATAAAGTCAACCGATAAATTGTAAATTCGCATCGCTTTCCCCCTTGCAATCATCGCAAAGAATATGATATGATTAGGCTGTGATTAAAATAGAAAAGACGGAGGCGCTGCCATTATGAAATATGACCTGTATTTGAATCACCATACCGATTTCGGTGTGCTTGCGATCGGGAATCTCCCCTTCCGTGCGTACGCCATTCCCTTCTCCAGCCGGGAAAAAGCCGACAAAACCACCTATGTAACGGAACGAAACGGCTCTGACATGGTGATGAACCTGTCAGGGGAATGGGATTTCAAATTTTTCCCGTCCGTTCGTAAAATGAAAAACCATATTGACACCGATAAAATGTCATTTGACAAGATTTCCGTTCCCTCTACATGGCAGCGTACCGGATACCAGCCGCCTGTCTATTTGAACTGCCCTTATGAATTTAAAACTTTTGAACCGCTGATTCCGGACGAACAGCCTGCTGCTATTTACCGCAAAATGTTTACTGTCACTGAACTGGGTAAAACACGCATTCTTTCGCTGTTGGGCGTTTCCAGCTGTGCTGATGTCTACCTGAACGGTCATTTTATAGGATACCGCGAAGGCAGCCATAACACCTCGGAATTTGATGTCACTGACCGCATACAGGAAGGCGAAAACGAGCTGGTCATTGTCGTTTTTAAATGGTGCAACGGCTCATTCCTGGAAGCACAGGATATGTTCCGCGAAAATGGTATTTTCCGCGATGTGCTGTTGTATTCATATGACAATTGCTATCTTTATGACTACCGGATCGACACGGATAAAACCGAAAAAGGCTATGATCTGTCGATCAGCGCAACGCTGTCCGGCGATGAAACGAACGCCACCGTTACCGCCCTTTTGCTGGACGGAGAAAAAACAGTTGCTGAAGGCGAACTTGAAAAGGGAACGATCCGTTTTTCCGATCTAACCGTTCGGGAGTGGAACGCCGAAATTCCCGCCCTGTATACGCTGTATCTGACCGTAAAAAAAGACGGAAAAGAAATCATGTGCGTTCGCAATGATGTTGGCTTCAAAAACATCCGCATTGATGGTCAGCATTTTCTTTTCAATGATAAATTGATCAAGATCAAGGGTGTGAATCACCACGATTCCAGCATTCAGAATGGCTATGCCATGACACGGGACGAGCTGATCCGCGATGTGGAACTGATGAAATCCTTTAATGTCAATGCGGTGCGCACCTCCCATTACCCGCCCGATCCCTTCTTTTTACAGCTTTGCGACCATTACGGGCTGTACTGCATTGACGAAGCGGACATTGAAACCCATGGCTGCGGTGAAATGGCGTCCGATCTCGGCTATATCAGCAAGCAGAAAAAATGGATTTCCCATTATATGGATCGCGTGCAGCGGATGTATTACCGCGACCGGAACCATCCCTGTCTTTTAATGTGGTCGCTGGGTAATGAATCTGCCGGTTATACCTGTCAGGATGCCTGCTATGACTTTTTAAAAGAACAGGATCACCGGATCCCCATTCATTACGAAAGTGTCATTCACACCGACCGGGTCTGCTATGATGTATTGAGCAATATGTACAACAGCACGGAAAACCTTGAGCTGATCGGGAAGGGAACGAAAAAAGAAGGAAAACTTACCAGGTTTTACAAGACCAAACCCTATTTTTACTGCGAATACGCGCATGCTATGGGTGTCGGCCCCGGCAATCTGGAAGAATACTGGGATCTATTTTACCGCTATGACAATCTGATGGGCGGCTGCATCTGGGAATGGTGCGACCATACGGTCTATCATGACGGAACCGATCACTATAAATATAAGTATACCTACGGCGGCGACCACGGCGAACGGCAGCACGACGGCAATTTCTGCGTGGATGGTTTGCTGTATGCCGACCGCAGACCCCACACCGGCGCGCTGGAAATGCGGAATGTATACCGACCGGTTCGTTCCCGTCTCAAAAACGGTTTTACCATTGCGTTTACCAATACCAACCGTTTCCGCTCCGCCGGCTATCTGACCATCCGCTGGGATTTGACCGTCAACGGCGTCAGCGCCCAAACCGGTGCATTTTCTCTGGATATTCCTCCTGAACAGACAGAAGAATATACCCTGCCCATCACTGCCATACTGGATGAGGACAAAGACGCCGCCGTTCTTTTCTCTTATTACGACGGCGAGATGTGCATGGCGGAAGATCAGATCCTTCTGAACGATGTGCCTTATGAGTATACGGTCGCCATTGGAGATAAAGTTTCCGTCAGCCGCTGCGGGAAAGAAATTCTGGTGGAATTTGACTGCGGAAGCGCTGTCTTTAACGCAGCCACAGGATTTTTGACCCGTTTCACTGCCAACAACAAAAACCTGATCAACGATGACAAGCCTTCCTATCCGGCGTTTCGCCCCAACTTTTTCCGCGCCTTTTTAGATAATGACCGCAACCTTCAGGAAGGTATTCTGCGGGCAGGGCTGAAAGATCTGAAGCCCCGGCTTGTTTCCCTGCTGCCGGTAGTAGACGATGGCGTTGTCCGCATCACTGTCATACATGATATGATGCACAATGACAAGCGCTGTTATACAGTCGAAACCGAATATGAGATCACCGCAGCAGGGGTTCTGGATTTCCACACCGCCATTATCGATTATGTTTCTACCGCCTACACCGATCTGCCGCGTTTCGGCGTGCTTTTGGAAATGCCAGAGGGATATGAAAATGTGACCTATTACGGCCTTGGACCCTATGAAAACCTTCCGGACTTTAAGGCGCAGAGCCATATGGGCATTTTCACCAATACGGTATCCGGGCTGTTTGAGCACTATGTTTTTCCGCAGGATAACGGAAACCACGGATCCGTCAAAATGCTGCGGATCACAGATCAAACCGGCAGCGGATTCACCTTCTATGCCGATACCGCGTTTTCTTTCTCTGCCCGTCATTGCACACAGGAAAATCTGAACAGCGCCAGACATGATGAAGAAATTCATTGGATCAAACCCACCGTGTTGTCTATCGACGGATTTATGCGCGGCACCGGAACCGGCATCTGCGGTCCGGATACCCGAAAGGAATACCGGCTGGATTTGGAAAAGACCCTGCCGTCGCTGACCTTTACCGTAGTGCCCGAATAAAAAAATGGATTAACAACGCCATTCTACCGGCCAGAAACATTCTATCACCGCCGGTGTGCTCAAACAAAATCACAAGAACTTGAGGTGACTTTGATGCAGACTCATCGGTGGATCGAGGGCAGCGGCGATTATGCCGCTGCCCTTTTGATCCGAAAAAAAGTATTTATGGAGGAACAGGGGTATTCCGAAGAAATGGAGATCATTCCGCAGGAAGATCATGCGTCTTTGCATTTGGTTCTCTATGAAGACGGCGAACCTGTGGCGTGCGGAAGATTGATGCCTGATAAAAGACCGCATGTCCTTCATGCCGGGCGCATTGCTGTTCTGAAAGAAAAACGGGGAACCGGCCTCGGCAAAACCATCGTGGAACTTCTAACCCAAAAAGCGAAAGAACTTGGCGCGGAAGAAGTCATCATCGGCGCGCAGGAATACGCCGTTCCCTTCTATCAAAAATGCGGGTATGTGCCTTGTTCTGTTGAATATATGGACGGTCACATTCCGCATGTCACCATGGCGCATACCTTTGCCCTGGACGGAATCGGTTTTCTCGGTTTTAACGACTGCCCTGAGGCCGTGCTGTTCCGGCGCGATTTTACCGTTCCCGTGCAGGTTCGCCGCGCAACCCTTCGTTTGCTGCCGCTCGGTTTTTGCGAAGGCTATCTGAATGGCAAACGGATCAGCGAGGATCTTTACGCGCCCGCATGGAGCAATTATGTGCCACAGGATTTCAGCCATATGAATTATCCCATTCATGACACCATGTGCAGCCGCGCCTATTATCTGCAATATGATGTGACCGATTTCATCCATAAAGGGCAAAACGCACTGGCGCTGCACATCGGCGACGGATGGTTTGGTCAATGGGAAAGCCGAAATGAGGGTGTCCACCGATACGGTGAAAAAAAGCTATGCTATCGGCTGACCGTTGAAGACGAAGACGGAAATGCGCATGAATTTACCTCTTCCGATGGGGGCAAATACTGTACAAGCTTTGTCAAAAGAACCAGTATGTATTTTGGCGAGCGGCAGGATCTGCGCACCTATTCCCGAAGCCTGCTTACCGCACCGACAGTCGAACCGTGCTGGAAAGACGCAGTGCCTGTCGATGCGCCCGACACGCTGATTGTCAGACAGACCTGTCCCCCGGATCGAATCCTACGGAGAATAGAGAAACCAGAAAGAATATATACCTTCGGCGATCTGACCATTTATGACATTGGAGAAAATCTTGCCGGCTTTGCGGTTCTGAAATTCAAAAAAGAGGCGCAGGCAAACCAGCATATCTTTGTTCGCTATGCGGAAAATCTCAAAGAGGACGGTTCGCTTGATTTTCGCTCGACCGGCGGCATTGCCCGGACGGCAATAGATGAATTTTGCAGTGGTGACGATAACGACATCCTGCTGTACCCCCGTTTTCTTTGGCACGCCGGCCGGTATATAGAAGTTCAGGGCGAACATGAGTTTGTTTCCTTTTGTCTCGCTGCTACCGATGTGACGAAAACCGCTGATTTTTCCTGCTCCGACCCGGTACTGAACTGGCTGTTTCAAGCCTATGTCCGCACACAGCAAAGCAACATCCATTGCTGCGTTCCCTCCGACTGCCCGCACCGGGAACGATTGGGGTATACCGGAGACGGCCAGCTGACATCCCGAGCCGCCATGACGGTTTTTGACGCAAAAGAGATGTACCGAAAATGGATTCGCGATATTGCCGACGGACAAGATATCACAGGAGGTCATGTCCAGCATACCGCGCCGTTTTACGGCGGTGGCGGAGGCCCCGGCGGCTGGGGCTGCGCCATGGTCGCAATGCCATGGAATTTTTATGAGTTTTACGGCGAAACTTCCATGTTAGAAGATTATTATTGCCACATGACAAAATATCTGGACTATATGCGTTCACGCTGCGAAGATCACCTGGTGGTGCGGGAAGAGCCGAAAGGCTGGTGCCTTGGCGACTGGTGTCCGCCCTACGGCAAACCAAAGATCCCTGAACCTTTTGTGAATACCTATTTTTACATTCGCTCCTTACGGCAAGTTGCAAAGGCTGCAAAAATACTCGGGAAAGAGGCTGACATTCCCCCGCTGCTCAAGGAAGAAAAAGCCTGCCTGACAGCGATGCAAAACCACTATTTCGATCAAACAACCGGCTCTTTCTGCGGTGGTATTGAGGGAGCAGATGCTTTTGCATTGGATCTGGGGTTAGGAGATTCCCGGACAGAAGCAAACCTGGTAAACAAATACCAGACGCTTGGAATGTACGATACCGGTATTTTCGGTACGGATATTGTTACAAAAGTCCTGTTTGACCGCAACCACGCAGAAACGGCGCTGACCCTGCTGTCCAGCACAAAGGAAGTCTCCTTTGGTCACATGATGGAAGAAGGCGCCACTACTTTGTGGGAATACTGGTTCAACGATCAGTCATCCAGCCATCCGATGTTTGGTGCAGTGGTTGAATATTTGTTCCGCGACATCCTTGGCATCCGTCAAAAAGAAGGCAGCGTCGGATTTCAGGAACTGACGGTTGCCCCTGCTTTTTTGCCGCAGTTAGCCTGGGCAAAGGGGAAAAGACAAACCCCTGCGGGGATGGTGGAAGTGGAAATTGAAAACGGTAAAATCAAAACTTGCACCTTGAACGGAATCCCGCTGTCATAACAAAAGAAAAAAAGACCTGCTTTCCTTTTCGGGGAAGCAGGTCTTTTACAGATAGCAAAAAAGCCCCGCGGAACGGAGCTGTTTTTTGCAAAATGCTTCTTTACGCGACGGTTTCGGATACAAAATCCTCATCGCAGCAAGAGCAGGAAACATAATTTTCTTCGGTGTTGCCGATCTGCTGCTGTTTTTCCATATACTTCTTGACCAAAGCATACACAGCGGCAATGACGCCGGCGATCCCCACAATAATGCCGATGACCTTCAGAGCCTTTTTCATACAAGAAACCGTCCTTTCAGTTTTTTTGCAATATTTATGCATTGGACTTGTTCAGCTTGACGGCAAGCGCCGCTTTTTTGCGGGCAGCGTTGTTCTTGTGCAGCAGCCCCTTCGCAGCAGCCTGATCGATCTTCTTCTGCGCCAGCTTGACAAGCTCCGCTTTATCCGCAGCGCCGGACTCGATTGCAACATTTGCTTTTTTAATAGCAGTCTTCAGCGCAGTATTGGCTGACTTATTACGCGCAGCTTTGGTCGCGTTGACACGAACGCGTTTTTTCGCGGACTTAATGTTAGGCATATCGCCACCTCCTTTACATTATGCACACGATGTATCATACCATCTTTTCCGTTCAATTGCAAGAATTTTTTTCAATTTCTTGAGAAAGGAGCGGAAATTTTCACATACCATGCCGTTTTTCGGGAAAACTACTGTCGAATTGTGAAGACAGGAGGACTTTTGGTCATGTTTTTCGGTACAGATCTTGCAATGGAGCGGCAACGCATTGCCGGAGATATGGAAGGAATCTTTCACCGGGAATACACCGTGGCAGACGCGACCATCAGCGAAATACGCGTAGAAAGCGACAGCGCGGCAAAAAAACTGGGAAAACCCTGCGGCAGTTTCCTGACAGTCAGCGTCCCCAATATGACGGAAGATATTGAAGTGTTTGAAGCGAGATGCCGAGCGGCGGCGGACTGTGTTTCCTCTTTGCTGCCAAAAGAAGGCAGCGTCATGGTGGCGGGGCTCGGGAACGAAGAGATCACATCCGATGCGCTGGGGCCAAAATGTGCGGCTCGGATTTTCGCAACCGGACATATTCCAAAAGAACAGGCAAAAAGTTTGGGACTGGAGGATCTGCGGACGGTCTACGCCGTCTCACCAGGCGTTGCGGGACAGACGGGCATTGAAGGCGCACAGTTTTTAAAAAGTCTTTGTCAAAGCCTTTCTGTTTCAGCGCTTATCGCCGTAGACGCCCTGGCGGCAAGGGATATGGCACGGCTGGGCAGCACCGTACAGATCACAGACACCGGTATTTCTCCCGGTTCCGGCGTTGGCAATCCGCGCAAGGAATATACAAAGGAAAGCATCGGCGTGCCGGTTATTGCCGTCGGCGTGCCAACGGTCATTCATATTCTGCACGCAGCCGCAAGCATTTTCGATCAGAAAATCACACAAGAGAGCGAAAAGCGTGCCAACCGTTACCAGGAAGCCGTTGTAACCGTAAGGGACGCGGACGCACTGATCCGCCATGCCGCCGCCCTGACCGCTATGGCAATCAACTTAGCGCTGCACCCATCCCTTTCGGCTTCTGAGCTTTCCCATCTCACAGCGAGGTAAGAGCATGAAACAAAATCCCCTTCAACGCCTGATTCGGCTGTTTTTGATTTTGACGGTTGCGCTTCTTCTTGCAGCAGGAGCTGCTTCGGGCGTTCTAACCGTCTACCAGCGTACCAAAAATGAAACGCCTGTCACCGCCGATGAGGCAAACGCCGTAATAAACAAACGCCTTCTGGATTGGTTTTTCCTGCCGGAAAAATGATTCTGTCAATAACTTTCCGGACAAAAAAGCCGTTTGCTTTGACCATACGAATATCTGCCCGCTGCTTTTTCTTCTGCTGGGCGGTAAATGAAGAAAAAGCACGATTTCCCTTTCTAAAAACCGGCAATTGCCAAAGATGGATCAAAAGGCCTTAGCCGTTAAAAGCGAAAACGCCGGTTCCGAAACGGAACCGGCGTAAACTTATTCGGATTGCTTTTGCAAAACGATGACAGCGCTTTCCCTTTGGGTGATCGCATACCCTGCATCCAGCAGGGAAGCAATTCGCTTTTCATTATATTCCTGCGGAAGAGAAAAAAGCTCCAAAACGACATAATCCGCATCATATGTCGCCACCACTTCAGAAACCTCACCGTTCTCGTCATACAACACATAATCTGGATACAAAAGATCCCGCTGCGCCAGCAAGGGCGTCAAATTGGAAGAAGCGGTCACTGAAGCATCCTGCGGCAGGGAGGCAAGGCATTGCTTGATTTGCGGCAAAAAGGCCCTGCGGCTTACATACAAATCCACATTGTTTGCGCCGCTCAGCGTTGTGCCGCAAAACGACAACAGACAAACCGTCAGGCAAAAAACAGCCGCACGACGGCGGAAAGCGGAAGGAACCGCTGAAAAACGGATTGCCGTTACATACAGCAGCAGTGCCGCAGGGGCAAAGGCATGTTGATAATATACTGAGCTGTTTGCCGCATCCGGATTCAAAAAGCCAAGAGTGAAAAACGGCAGCAGCAGCACATAAGCCGCCTTTTCTTTTTTCAGCAGGGGCACTGCCGCCAAAGGCAGAAGCATCAACACCAGATATTCGCCTTTTCCGGCGGAAAACCACTTTTTCAACAAATACCCCGGATCGCTTAACAGGAAGCGCCAAAGCTCCCCTTCTTCCAGTTCACCGGAGGGAAAGAAGCTCACCTCCGGTAAAAAAAGCTCTGTCAAAATAAAACAGATCACAGACAGCAATAAAACAGCCGCACCGCTCTTTTTCAGCTTTCGTCCGAAACAGACATAAACTGCCACAGCAAAAACGCAAAGGATGCCTTCTACACCGACAGAAAGCGCCAGCACAGACAGGAGGAAAAACCAGAGTCCTTTTTTCCTTTCGGCAAACCAAAGCATCCATAACAGCAACGGCGCCAAAAGACTCTGCTCGTGAAAATCATAAAAGATTCCCGCCCACAGGCCGCCAAACAGCAAATAACACAGTCCGATAAAGATTCCCCATGTGTCGCGCATACCCCGGTGCCGGCAAATCAGATAAAGAGGCAGCACACCGCTTGCAAGTGCAAAAGCCTGCAAGATCAAATAGGGGATCATCGACCGCGTCATCATCCACAGCGGCAGCAGGACATATAAAATCGGCGCAGGGTTTGTTTCAAAACGCGAGCGGGTATAAAACTCGGCACAGGTAGTCAAAGGGCCGTCGCCGGATGCCATATGATAAAACATCTGGCTATAGACCGCCATATCATAATTATCCGCACCCAGCGCGGCATACCGCAAACAGGTCTGCACACTGAAAAAGACGAACCAGACGGCTGCCAAAGAAACAAGCAGCGGCATGGCAGATATCGTTATTTTTTTTCGCAGCGGCGGGACATCGGAAAAACAATACCATACGCCGACAGCAACAAAAATACAAAGAAAGAGAAAGAACCAGACCTGAAAATGAAAATAACACAGAACAGAAAAATAGGCTGTCATGGAGCAGAAAAGTAAGAGCTTTTCCGCAAAGAAATTTCGAGTGAACCGGCCAGCCACACTGACAGCGAAAAAGAGAACGGCATAAACCAGAATCGCAGGGATAAAACCAATTTGCTCCGAAAAGCGAACATCGGAATACTTCATATTATCTGAAAAATAAACCCAGAACAACATCCCGATGCTTCCCAGTGCATACGCGGACAAGAGCCGAACCACCCACGGTTCAACCCGAAACTGTCCTGCAAGCTGTCGAATGGATTTCCCTGAAAATCTGTTCACGCCGTTACTGCGGCCTCCCTTTATTCTTTTTCAATAGCAGCCTTTTGGGTATTGATCTCATAAAAGATCGCCGGATCAAATTTTGCCTTCCGGTCATAGGTATATAAACCGTTGCGTTCCTGCTCTACATCGGTCAACTGGGTATAACAAAAACCGAAAAAGCATTTGTTGTTTAACAGCGCTTCCGTTAAGCCGCGATAACGCACAATAAACTCTTCTGCCGTTTTCGGGGCGTTGCCGTAGCCCCATCCAGCACCGTCGCTCCATTGAATACCGCCGTATTCGCTGACCATTGTCGGCGTACCGGGAATATAAGTCTGCCGTTTTTCGTAATGATGGAAAAGAACACCGTCTTGCATCAATCGGTCATAGTGTTCGCGGAAAACAGCCGGATCCTGTTCGTAATCATGAACATCAAAAATATCGGTCGCCACATGAAAATTACCGCTGGTATCGATGCAGGGACGGGTCGGGTCTGCCGCCTTGGTCGCAAGATACACCATGCGAAGCACTTCATCGTTCTGCTGTCTGCCGTCACGATCCCATGTCTCGTTAAACGGACACCAACCAACAATCGCGGGGTGGTTAAAATCGCGCTCTACTTCTTCCAGCCACTCCGGAAGGATGGAAAAAACCGCACTGCTTTGGGAATGATCCAATCCCCAGTTCGGATACTCGCCCCATACCAAATATCCCAAACGATCCGCATGATACAGAAAGCGCGGCTCAAAAATCTTTTCGTGTAAGCGCGCACCGTTAAAACCACACGCCATTGATCGCTGAATATCCGCAATCAATTCCGCATCATCGGGAGCGGTATAGATTCCATCCGGATAAAATCCCTGATCCAGGATCAAGCGCTGGAAAACCGATTTTTCATTGATCAGGAAACGATATTCATCCAAACGCAGCGATCGCAGTCCACAATAGCTTTTGACCTCATCTTCGCCAAAGGTAAAACGCAGTTCGTACAAATTGCCTTCCCCGGGCTGCCAGAGATGCTTTTCCGTAAAAACAAGCGTAAAACCTGTTACACCGGCGCACTCCGCTTCGGCAGAGCCGACCGGTTTTCCTTCAAAAAATGCCTCGACGGTCAGTTTACCCTTGCCGCGAACCGTCGCAAGCATATACAAAGAGCCAGCTTCCGCATTGGGATAAAATTTTAAACTTTCAATACGGGTTTTCGGCACAAATTCCAGCCACACCGTTTGCCAGATGCCTGTGGTACGCGTATAATCACAACCGTGCGAAAAATATCTCTCGCTCTGCTTCCCTCTCGGGATCATCGGATCACGCTCATCGTCTTGTGCGCAAACCGTCAGCACATTTTCGCCCACTCTGCAAAAAGCGGTAATATCAATGGTAAAGGACACATAACCGCCTTTATGCGTGCCGGCTTGTTTGCCGTTGATAAAGATTTGGGCTTCATAGTCCACCGCACCAAAATGCAGCAGCACATCGCCCGACAAATCAGCATCGGTCAAATCAAAGGTACGCCGGTACCAAACACAGCGTAAAAAGTCCGTGTGCGCAACGCCGGATAACCGGCTCTGCGGACAAAACGGCACGGTGATCTTACCGGAAAGCACCGCGTCTTCACGGTAAAGCCCTCTCTCTTCACCGCTGTTTCCGTTATCGATCTCAAACTGCCATTCGCCGTTCAAACACCGCCAGGCGGATCGCTCAAATTGTGGGTTCGGATGTTCACTTCTCGGAAGAAGCATTTGCTATCAACTCCTCATCATTGGTATGTATATAGTAAAACATCCGAAGCAGGAAGTCAAGGCTTGTAAATTTTTATAAAATATCGACGGTATTCTATTGATTTAACAGCGAAAAAAGACTATTATAGAAAAAATAATAAAATATGTTGATCAGGTGAGCTTATGATATATTGTCCTTTCTGCGGGAAACCGATTACACAGGATACAAACGGTTTTTGCCCGTTTTGCAATAAGGAATTGCCCAAAACAGAAGATGCCGGCACGGCAAACGATCCAACAACACAGCCTGCCGCCCCGGCGGTTCGCGAAAGCGAAAAAAATCCCCCCGAAGGATTGCAGGATCCGCAAAAGAAAAAGAAATGGATTATCGGCATTGTCGTCGCGGTCATTGCTGTTATCATCCTTATCATTGCCATTGCCTTCGGCAGCAACCGGGAAGATGTTCCGGCTCAGTCCGGAACCAATGCAACAGAGGAAAACGGCTCAACGCTTGCCAGCGGTGAAGTTCTGAACAATTCGTCAGGCGAAGGAGCCCCCGATGGATCCGCCAATGCAAATGCGCCCGATGATACGCAGCCTCTTGCTTCTGATCCGGGAACACCCGCTGTCTCCGCCAATGGCCAGAACGCCTCCGCTTCCGGTGGAAATGCTTCTTCCGGCAGCAACGCCTCTTCCGGCGGGAATGCTTCTTCCGGAGGAAACGCTTCTTCCGGCGGGAATGTCTCTTCCGGTGGGAACACTTCTTCCGGGGGCAATGCTTCCTCCGGCAACAGCGTCGAACCGGTACAGGCAGATGCGTTTACCCGAACTGTCAATATTATTAACAGCGGCAACTACGCCATGGAAGGCGAAATGATCACTGGCGGCGATACCATGAATGTTTCGATGACCTATTGCGGCGACATGATTCGCATGGGAGTCGATATTGAAGGGATCAGGGTGGATTTGGCTTCTGTTGACGATACTTTTTATATGATTAACGATGAAGCAAAAACCTACACCACCTTATCACAGTCTTTTATGAAGATGGTTGACCTGGACCCGTCAGAGCTGGATATGAGTCAGATGAAATGGGTTCTGGACGCGCCGGAAACCGCTCAAAAAGAATCGGTTTCGCTGAATGGAAAAACGGTAGACTGTTATACCATTGGCGCCAATACCGGAAAACTGAAAATCTATATGAACGGCGATGTGTTTTTACAGCTTGATGTGTTGGATGACAGCGGAAAAGCCACTGCTTCCTATCGCATTACCGCCTTCCGCGGCGGCATTACCGAATCAGACATTCTGCCCTCTGACAAATACCAGTCACAGAATTTTTTGACCTTTTTCATGGATTTGATGTAAGGAGGAAACTCCATGGTTCTGCGCGGCAGCGTATATTCAAATACTTTAAACATGGAAACCGGGCTGAGCGTGATTACGCCCAATGACTACGGACAGACCAATCGCTATCGCGTCTGCTATGTGCTGCATGGCTTGTGCGGCGGCAACGGCGATTATTCTAACTATACCATGCTGCCCTACTTTGCTTATGACAAAGACATTCTTTTCCTCTGTCCAGAAGTACAACGAAGTTTTTATACCGACACAGATTACGGAATGGCTTATTTCTCCTTTATCACCGAAGAACTGCCCCATCTTGCCAAACTGGTGTTCAATATTTCAGCAAAGCGGGAAGAAACGGCAGTTGTCGGCGGATCCATGGGCGGATATGGCGCTCTTAAGTGCGCCCTTACTCACCCCGAAATTTTCGGTGCGTGCGCTGCCTTTGCCCCAGCGCCTCTTTATTTAAACGAATGGCTGCAAAAAGGCAGAGAATCCGGGGAAACGGAGTTCCCCGACCTGTATGGCATTTTCGGCAAACAGCTTTTATCAAGCGATAAGGACGACCTGCCGAGCCTGCTGCGCGCCTTTTCTCCAGATGCGCCCAAACCTGTTTTATCCATAACGGTCGGCAAAGACGACCCCTTCCTTGCTGACTGCCGCCGATTCCGTCAGGAGCTTCAAAGCCTTGCCTTTCCGGCTTCCTATCAGGAAATTGACGGCGGACATGACTTTTATTCGTTCAATGCTGCTTTGCGGCAGTTTATTGAAGAATGGAAATAAGAGATAAAAAAATTCTCTCCCAATCGAAATTGGGAGAGAATTTTTTTGATTGATTACACTGCGCCGAAAACCAAGCCTGCCGTCTTGACCAGAAAAGCAACAAGATAGGCGATGACGCATTGTCCGACAACCACACCGGCTGCCCATTTTCCGCCAAGCTCCCGCTTTACGGCGGCAATCGCCGCTACACAGGGCGTATACAGCAAGCAGAAAGCCAGAAGACTTGCCGCTGCCATCGGCGTTAAAAAGGCGGTCAGATTCGCCGTCGAACCAAAAAGCACACCGATTGTGGCAGCCACGCTCTCCTTTGCCATAAATCCGGTCACCAGGGCCGTCGAAATCCGCCAGTCGCCGAACCCCAAAGGCTTAAAGATCGGCGCGATCCATCCGGCAATCAGCGCAAGCATACTATCCTTTTGATCGCTGACTGCGTTCAGTTTAAAATCAAAGGATTGCAGGAACCAAATGACAATGGTCGCGACAAAAATCACCGTAAAAGCACGCTGCAAAAAGTCCTTTGCCTTGTCCCATAAAAGCCGGGCAACATTTTTTGCGCCGGGCAGACGATAGTTTGGCAATTCCATGACAAAAGGAACCGCTTCCCCTTTAAAGGCAAACAAACGGGACAAAAGCGCTGCCAATACACCGACCAGAATACCGCCGAAATATAAAATAATCATCACCAGTGCCTTATATTCAGGGAAAAAAGCAGCGGAAAACAAGGTATAAATCGGAAGTTTTGCCGAACAGCTCATAAATGGCGTAAGCAGAATGGTCATTTTGCGGTCGCGTTCCGAGGGAAGCGTTCGGCTTGCCATAACGCCGGGCACCGTACAGCCAAAACCAATCAGCATCGGCACAATGCTTCTTCCGGAAAGGCCAATCTTACGAAGCAGCTTATCCATGACAAAGGCGACCCGAGCCATATAACCGCTGTCCTCCAAAAGGGAAAGGAAAAAAAACAGCGTTACAATAATCGGCAAAAAGCTGAGCACGCTGCCTACGCCGCCGAAAATGCCGTCAACAACCAGCGATTGCAAAATCTCATTCACGCCCAAAGAGGCAAAAAGAGCGGAAACGCCGTTCCCCAGTGCGGTGATGCCCATATCCAAAAGCGATGACAGAAATTCACCGATCACATTGAAGGTCAAAAAGAAGATCAAACCCATTATGAGCACAAAAGCAGGCAGCGCCGTCCATTTACCGGTCAAAAACTTATCGATCTTAACGCTGCGGGCATGCTCGCGGCTTTCATGAGGCTTAACCACTGTCTGCGCACATACCTTTTCAATAAAGGAAAAGCGCATATCAGCAATGGCGGCGGCACGATCCAGTCCGCGTTCGGTTTCCATCTGCTGAATGATATGCTCTGTCATTTCCCGCTCATTTTCATCCAGATCCAGCTTCTTTAAGATATCAGGATCACCTTCCGCCAGTTTAGAGGCTGCAAAACGAAGCGGTATACCCGCCGTTTTTGCGTGGTCTTCAATCAGGTGCATAATCCCGTGCAGGCAGCGGTGCACCGCGCCGCCATGATCCTCACTGCCGCAAAAATCCTGTCTGCCGGGCTTTTCCTGATACTTTGCCACATGGACAGCATGGTCGATCAACTCGTCAATTCCTTCATTTTTTGCAGCAGATATGGGTACGACCGGGATTCCCAACGCCTGTTCCATTTCGTTCACCAAAATAGAACCGCCGTTCTGACGCACTTCATCCATCATATTCAGCGCCAATACCATCGGAATATCCAGTTCCATCAGCTGCATACTCAGATAAAGGTTCCGTTCGATGTTTGTCGCATCTACAATATTGATAATGCCGTTCGGATGCTCATCCAGAATAAACTGACGCGTCACCAGCTCTTCGCCGGAATAAGGGGAAAGAGAATAAATTCCCGGCAGATCGGTCACCAGTGTATTATCATACCCCTTAATTACTCCGTCTTTGCGGTCAACTGTCACGCCGGGGAAATTGCCGACATGCTGGTTCGAGCCGGTCAATTGATTAAACAAAGTCGTTTTTCCGCAATTTTGATTTCCCGCCAGAGCAAAGGTAATTCTTTCGCCTTCCGGAAGCGGATTTTCATCCGCCTTGACATGATATTTGCCGCCCTCGCCCAATCCGGGGTGAGAAATCGGCGCTTTGACGCCTTGTGAAACGCTTTCTTTCTCTTCTGTTCGGACACGGTTCACCGGTATTTTTTCCGCATCTGCCAGACGCAGCGTCAATTCATACCCATGAACTCTCACCTCAGCCGGATCGCCCATCGGCGCCAGCTTGACCATTGTTACATCAACGCCGGGGATCAGTCCCATGTCTAAAAAATGCTGACGCAGCGCGCCTTCACCGCCAACGGAAACAATGGTGGCGGTCTTTCCTACCGGCAGATCTTTTAATGTCATAACCATCAGCTCCTGTCGGATTCATGATTGATATACCGAAAATTATTTTTTTCTGAATTGATTTTTCATTCGCTGTTCTTTCGATAAAATCATTTTACGAAGCCGCAGGGAAGAAGGCGTAACTTCCAGAAGTTCATCGTCCTTTAAAAACTCCATGCACTGCTCTAAACTTAAAACCGAGTGCGGAACCAGACGCAGCGCATCATCACTGCCGGCGGCACGGGTATTTGTCATTTGTTTTTTCTTGCAGACATTGCAGACGATATCCTCGTTTTTCGAGCATTCGCCGACAATCATTCCTTCATAAACCGGCACACCCGGTCCAATAAAGAGTCTGCCGCGTTCCTGGGTATTGTAAAGCCCATAACCGGTGCTTTCGCCTGTCTCATACACGACAATGGAGCCACGCTCTCTGGTAACGATTCCGCCCCGGTACGGCTCATACCCATCGCACAGATGGTTCATCACGCCGCATCCAATCGTATCGGCCGAAAATTGCGCGCGATAGCCAACCAACC
>CALWIU010000040.1 GCA_944380845.1 uncultured Clostridia bacterium
TTTTGCCGGGTAATGAGAAAAATAGCGGACAGTCAAGCTGTCCGCTATTGAATTAAAACGCCTTCAGAATCGCGTTCAACTGCGCTACAAGGGAATTCAATAGATCGATCACTTTTTGCAGTACATCCTTCAGCATATCGATCAAAGGCTTTGTTTGAATGAAATAGTCATCGTCGGTCCATTGACCAATTTGCTCGTTCAACCACTGAAAGCGAACAGAAATAAAGGAATCCAGCGTATCGACGGCGGACTCAAATGTCGTTCCGGCAGGTTGGGTCACAGCAATCATATCTTTATTTTCGATATCCCATAATTTATAATTCATCGCCTGCGAGCCGTAAATTTCACCGGCAAGGGCGCGAACAGTACCGGATTCACCGGTCAGGCTCTGAATCGCTTCATAGATTTCTCCGCCGGGAGCGGTCAGCTCCTGCACCTTGGCTCGGAAGCTCGGAATTTGCAGCAGTGCACGCGCAAAAGGCTTGTCGGCACAGTAAAAATATTCCGGTTTGGTGATTAAGGACTCCCGGTTGACATCATATCCGATTCCGAACGCAATATCATAGTCCCACAATGGTCCGCAAATCAGCTGATCAGAGTCTTCCGGCAAGTAGAAATAGGTTGATGATTCATAATAATCACTGTTTTTGACATACTCATTCAGAACATAGCATTTTACAAGCGAATCCAAATCGCAGTAGTCATAATAATACTTGCCCGTTACGGCATTGTACCCGTCTTTGCTATAAACAGCGTCCTCAAACTCCTGCCAGAAGTCTGCGATATACATTCCCTGTTCATATGTCAAATATTCCGGCGTCTTAGTAACAATACGCTGCAAACGATCTGTCACAAAACCGGTCAGCTCATTAGGATAACGGTTCTGCAATTCAAATTCAAGCAAATAAGCATGATGATTTGCCCCTTCCGGATACGCCGGTTCGATTAGATTTTCTACATAACGAACCGAACCGGGTGCATCAACGACGGAAAGCTCCGTACCATCGACACGCGAAATGATTTTTACAGACGGGTCATCATAAGCGGGCGTGTCCTTGTTTGCATCTTCAATCAAATCATCCGTCTCTGAAATTTCAATGCGTCCGTCGCCGATCTCTACCTTTTCGGTTAAAAGATAGGTTCCGCGATATTCACCGTCAAAATAAAAATCGACCGGTTCAAATTTGATTGTATTGGCCAATCCAACCATCTCAGAGACAGTAAAAAGAGCTGAATTGCGAATCAGTGTCGGATCTGAGGCATTTGCAAGCAAAAGCCATTTTTTTGACTTTCCTGCCCCGTCAATCAACTCGGTTTTTTTATCAAGTTTTAACTGATAGGGCTTTTTATCAAATTTTTCAAAAGAGGTGTTGCCGCGCCCTTTGATTTCTTTCACTTCGCCATAATAATCCAAAGCGCCTTCCCCTGAATAAACGGCAAGCATCCCGGAGGATTCCTCATTGGACTTACTCGCATCAACATAATCCCTGCCAAAGTTATCGGGATCATCGCTGACATAATAAACCGAACGAAGATTTTCTGATTTCATCAAAACCAACTGGAAACTCTTCGCTGTGCTGTTTTCAGAAAACAGCACCTCAACTGGTTGTTCGCGTTCGCCCGTCAGCAAAGCAGATAAATCAATCGTTCCTCCGTTCACAATCGACACAGTGCTTTCACTGACACGAAGGGCAACCTCGGCAATTATTGTTTCGTCATACGCAAGAGGCAATGCGCTATAATCTGCGTTTGCAGGCAAAAATAAATACCACCTGCCGTCACGAGCTATCTGCGGACGAATCACTACGGTACCATCGTCCGTCATCTGCTCATAATAAACAGACTGCTCTGCCGAATAGTCAACCGCCGATGCACTGCAACAAAACAGCGCAAAGAAAAGGGCGAGCACTGCCGATAAAAGCAGAATCCTTTTCAGATACTTTTTCACTTCTCAACATCCTTTTGCATGTTTTATGAAAGCAGTACGATTTTTTGTACAAACTTTGCAAAACAAGTATACCATATTTCATATGGAGCCGCAAGTGCGTTACAAGAGATTTCGCTGTAAAATTTTTTCAGACTTCCATACCAGGCCGGCACGGAAGTCTGAAAAGAAATCAAATATCGTTTATTTCTGCTCAGCGTAATCTGAATACCCCTGACCGCCGAAACGGAACATAAAGTAATCATTGAGCTTTTTCATCAAAAATTCCAGCAGGGACTCATACTGTGAATCGTTTTCAACGGGAGCGTAAATGCCGGCAGCAGCCATTGCATTATACAGAGCATTGATCGGAACCTGTGCGTCATCGCCGGCAACAGACGGATCGGCAAGCATGACTAAGACATCATCGTATGCTTTTTGAATAGCTGCCTTCTGCTCGGCAGTGTAATTCGCGCTTTCTTCGCCAAAAAGGACACGCTGCGCTTTGAAGATATAGCCGCTGTCGCTTCTGACCAACGCTCTGGTATTACGGGTCTGCATAAACTGTGGGAACATGGGCATGGAATGGATATCCGTAACAAGCCCGCCCAAAATCGCACAAGCCAGACGGATCACGACATCGTTTCTGCCAACTTCATGATGCTGTTTGTTAATGAACCAGGTTGTTTCAGGGAAGAGACAGGTTGAGGCGTCAACGCTTTGATCGGGGGAAATATACGCGCTGTCTGCATTTTGCAGATAGGCTTCATCCAGTTTCTGCCCTGCCGGAGCCGCTGTGGCACCAAGCGTAGATGAATCAATCGGAATAATCGCATCAGAATTCACCGTTGCCGAAGAAGCAACAATGCCGAAGAAATTATATTCGCCATCCGTAAAGGACAACCCATAACCGCTGATATTATAAATATCAATACCAGCCTTTTTGGCTGCGGTTAAATTTTCATTCAACTGAACCCGCGCTTCCTGATAACGGTCGGTTTTCTCTAAAAGCACATCGTGTGCGCCATCGCGAAGGTACCGATCGGCAAGCGCCTCATATTCGTCTGCGGGAAGCATAGCCCAAAATTGAGGATCATTTAGAATAACCGTATCTAAAAGCGAGGAAAAAGCGGCGGTCAAAACATCGTAAAGAGACTGCTTTGGTAAAATGCGAAGCAGGATGTTGATCAAATACCCTGTCGTGGCGCTTCCTGTAGATTCCTTCATGATCATGGGAATGAAATCCGAATACAGGAATTGATCGCTCAAATTAAAGCGGCGAGCCATAAAGTCAGCCATCAGATCCGTACCGTTCATCAGGGATACGATGTTGAGTATCTGGTTAATTTCAGACAGATCCGGTTCAGTATCCATGAAAGCGGAAAGGATGGTGCCGCCAAGACTGATGCTGATCAGATTGACCTTTTCTGCGCCGGTCTGCGCCTTCACCAGATCAATATAATCGTGCAGTCCATAAGCTGCATCCATGGGGTTGCCGTAAAGAGGAAAAGTATACAGATAAATCTTATCCTCACCGAAGAGATCAGCAAAAGGTTCCATTGGGATCATCCGATAAAACCAGCTGCGCGTTCCCTCGTCCATTTCTGAAACAGGATAATCATAAAAATCGGTTACCAGGTTCTGTACCGTTTCACCATTCTGATCCATTTGCTGAATGCCTAAAACATTTTGAACGGTGCTGTACACAGCATCTTTTAAACCGGCTGTTGTACGCTGTAAGATCAAGGAAAACAACACATGAGGCAAAAGAGCGAGCACATCCCCGATAACAGAAGAACCGTCGATCAACAGCAGACCGCCGCTGATTTCATCGTCGTTGCGATTTTTGACCGGCTCGCCGTTTTCATCCGCCAAATAGGTATTGGAATGATTGATGCCAGGAAGAATGATCGTCGGATAAACAGCGTCCTGATCGGAAATAGCGGCAAGTTCCGGATAAATGGAATAATCCTGATCCTCTTCATATGCCGCGCCCGCGAAAAGCGGCATAAAAGACAGGAGCAATGATAAGCAGAGCAGAACTGCCATACTTTTCCACAAGATTTTTTTCATGTGCAAACCTCCTCAAAAAACTGATTGATTCAACAGTTTGCTTAAGTATAGCATATCATTCTATTTTTTACAAGAACATACGCAATATTTTTGTGCAAATTTCTTTTCTTTTTCAGGGAATCGGGATACTTGCAAGAAAATCCTGGATATGATACAATATAAACAAATGTTTGCACCGCAAAAGGAGGCAAAACAATGGCTATACCGCTTGCGGAACGAATCCGGCCGCAAAGTCTGGATGATGTAGTTGGTCAACGGCATTTGATCGGGAAGGATAGACCACTGCGTAATCTGTTGGCATCCGGTGAGGATTTACCGAATTTAATCTTTTACGGACCGCCCGGCACCGGAAAAACGACCATTGCCGAAATCGCAGCAAAAATAACGGAAAGAAAAATATTTAAATTGAACGGAACCAGCGCCTCCATTGCTGATGTCCGGCAAATTGTCGCCTCTCTGGATACCATCGACAGCCGAAACGGAATTTTGCTCTATCTGGATGAGATTCAATATTTCAATAAAAAACAGCAGCAAATTTTGCTGCAATACATTGAAGACGGCCGTATCACACTGATTGCTTCAACAACAGAAAATCCATATTTTTATATTTATCCTGCCGTATTAAGCCGTTCCATTGTGTTTGAATTCAAACCGGTCGATACCGAGGATATGAAAGTCGCCGTTCTGCGCGCGTTTACAATCCTGTCAGATGAGCAGAAAACGGTTTTTGATTTAGAACCGGGCGTGATCGAACAAATTGCCCGATCTGCCGGCGGCGATGTCCGCACGGCAATCAACACCGTGGAAGCGGCAGTTTTATCAGCACCCGTTCCCCAGCAAGGAGAACATAAAAAAATAACGATGGATGTCGCCGCTTCTGTCGCACGACAAACTGTGATTCGCTATGATCAGGGCGGCGATGAGCATTATGACCTGCTCTCTGCTTTTCAGAAATCCATGCGCGGCTCAGACCCAAATGCGGCTGTCCACTATCTTGCCAGAATCCTGGAAGCCGGTGATCTGCCATCTGCTGCGCGGCGGCTGATGGTTTGCGCCTGCGAAGATGTTGGTCTTGCCTATCCGCAAATCATCCCCATTGTCAAAGCCGCGGTTGATATTGCTTTTCAGGTCGGAATGCCTGAAGCCCGCATTCCGCTGGCAGACGCCGTCGTGCTGGTTTGCAACTCCCCCAAATCCAATTCCGCCTATCTGGCAATCAATGCCGCCTTTGAGGATATCCGTTCCGGTCATACCGGTCCGATTCCCCGCAGACTGCAAAATAAGCACTATGATGGCGCGGACAATAAAAACAAGGGACAGTTTTATCAATATCCACACGATTTTCCCAATCATTGGCTTAAGCAGCAATATCTTCCGGATGAGATAAAAGACCGGATTTATTATGAATTCGGCGACAATCGCAACGAACAGGCTGCAAAAGATTATTGGGATAAGATAAAAAAAAGATAGAGATATCCGCTTATCCCCGCAAGCAAAACGGACAGCAACTCCCATGCTGGAATTGCTGTCCGTTTTTTATTGATAGTGTTGATTGCCGCAAAGACAGTGAACCAAAAGGACTGTTCGGATAACCGTTGTCTGTACAAAAAGATTCTTACTGCTCATACCCATTCGGGTTCTTTTTTTGCCAGTTCCAGGTGTCGCGGCACATATCCTCAAGGTTGCGCTCCGCTTTCCAGCCGAGCTCTTTATATGCCTTGTCGGCGTTGGCGTAGCAGGTAGCGATATCGCCGGGACGGCGAGGTGCAATTTTATAGGGGACATCCACACCATTGACGCGTTTAAAAGTCTCAACAACTTCTAACACGCTGTAGCCCTTACCCGTGCCAAGGTTGTAAATGTCAACGCCGGTTTTTTTCAGAACTCTCTGTACCGCCTTGATATGCCCCAGTGCCAGATCAACGACATGGATGTAATCGCGCACACCGGTGCCATCGGGCGTCGGATAATCGTTTCCGTTGACGCTCAGACAAGCAAGCTTACCGACGGCAACCTGCGATACATACGGCATCAAGTTATTGGGAATCCCATTGGGATTTTCACCGATCAATCCACTGGGATGAGCGCCAATGGGGTTAAAGTAACGCAGAAGAGAAATACTCCACTCATTGTCGGACTTATACAAATCCTGTAAAATATTTTCAATGTAAATTTTTGTCGTGCCGTATGGATTGGTTGCTGTGCCGACAGGCATTGTTTCAACAAAGGGCGCTTTGTTTTCACTGCCATAAACCGTTGCAGAAGAACTAAACACAATTTTTTTGCAACCGAATTCTTTCATTACTTCCAGCAGCGCAACAGAACCCCAAACATTGTTCTCATAATATTCCAGCGGTTTTACGCAGGATTCACCGACAGCTTTCAAGCCGGCAAAATGAATGACAGCGTCAATTTTTTCCTGTTGGAAAATTTTACGCATTCCCTCACGATTGCAAATGTTGCATTCATAAAATTTAAAATCTTTACCGGTGATGGTTTTGATGCGATCAAGAACCAGCGGCGAGCTGTTGCAATAATTATCAACAATAACCAGATCGTACCCTGCATTTAACAGTTCAACACTGGTATGCGAGCCGATATAACCGGCGCCGCCGGCAACAAGAATAGACATACACGATCAACCTTTCAATATCTTTTTAAATTCCTTATGCTCCAGGCGTTACGGCATTCAAATAGTGGGGCTGGGAATTCTGGTCATAATAAATCAGCGAAAAACAATGGGAATCTATATCAAGATCCAAAATATCCATGCGAAGGGTTTGTCCGGCGCATCGGTCAAAAATACGATCGCCTATGCGCATGGCGCTGACATAACCGACATCACCGGAAACCGCGCAGTCATGCGCCAAGATTTGCAGCCACTGCGCAGGATCATCCTGAAGAAGAATCGAAGGATCATATTGATGAATCCGCTGCTGCATATCCTCCGCTGTAAAAACAGCAACAGTAATCAACGAACGATAACCGGCGTATTTCTCAACTTCAATATCATAATAACTCGTTACCGGCTTCAGATAGGGATAATCACCGCCCCAAACCGTAGAAGCATCTGTTGTGACACCGGCGGAATAAGCAAAAAACGGTGCAGAAATCAATTCGCCATGATAGGTCATGTATTCCCCGAGAACAGAACGGACAGCAGCAATTACATCGCTTCTGACATCGCTCATGGAAGGCGCATATGCCATCGTGTATTGATTGGGCAGAGAAAAATCATGGGATTTCAGCAGCGTGTAAGCCGCAACCGCCTGTGCTTTCAACGCTTCGATATCGGTCGAGCGCGTAATACCGGCAATTTCTCGCTGCACCACACGACACAGTAATTCGACCGTATCGACCTTTTCCCCGGTATGTAAAACACTTTCCGCAACAGGAATCGATTCTTTTGTAATGGTGATTCCCTGAAAATAATGAGCAAGGATCTGCGAATAAGAATATCCATGACGCGCCATTGCAATGGCGCCGTATTGGCTCAGTCCAACGCCGTGTCCATAGCCATAACAAACAAAAACAAAAGAATTCGGCGTAATCTCATAATCGGGGATCGGCGGATAGGCGGGCTTGTCCATCACGACATCATCCACGGGAATAAAAACACTTGTTGTATTCAGAACCGTTGGGCGTTCCGTTGTTGTTATCTGTGCCGAGGTGGGAACGGTTGGCACAAGAGAAGAGGAAGGACTTTCCTGCTCGGACGGCGCAAAGGTAACAACAACCGGAGATTCCAGTTTGACAGCAACACGCAGCGTTAAGCGAGCATCCGAAGTTGAAACCAAATCATCGTCATTGACATCGCACCGGAATAAAACAGCAGGATCATCATCGTGCAAAAGACCGACAGCAAGCTGCAAAATATGTCGCGCATCGGCCGTGGTCACCTCTCCGCTGCCGTCATAATCACCCAGAACAGTGTCCACAGCTGAAACCGCGGAACAATAATATGTAAGAATCAGGGCAAAAACGGTAAGCAGCAAAACGATACGCTTCATCAACTGTTTTTTCTTCAATACATCCATGCCTCCAGGCAAAATTGATTAGAAAACATCAAAATCGTCTTCTTCAACAGCGTCATATAATTTTTCGACCACACAGGAAAGCAGCGAAAACAATTCACACACCGCTCTTTTTAAAAAAGGCTTAATTTCCTGCGAACCGGAATACACGCGGCTGATTGTAACGGAATTTTCATGAGAAACTGCTATATAAACAACATACTGCTGTGTTTCATGACGCTTAAGTATAAAAATATTTGATATCGCAATTCCCAAAAGCGTGTTGCACACTGATGCGGCATCAACGGCAGCCCGCGCAATATGATCCTGCGGTTCTCCTTTGCAGGACGGCACGGCATGCGAAGAAAATTTGAAGCTGTCTGCCAACCTGCCGCTGACCGCAGCTGGTGATTTGATAAAATTTGCTGTTTCTGTCGATGCGACCGCAACGGTCAGATTACGATCGCATAATTCCTGCGCAACGCCGCGAAACATTCTGACATAATCCTCTGCATCGGTAGAAGGACGGGCAATCGTACGGGCAAGATAAGCGGAAATTTCGTTTTCAATAACGCTCATATAATTTCCTGCAAGAGAACAAACCAGTAAATACTGCGCGCCGGACCGGCAGCAAAACGCGCTGTAAAGCCCATTTGAAGATGGAAAAATCTGAGACTGGACAGGAAACATCCCCTGCAGCTCTTTGTCAACTGCACTCATTTCCTTAGGAAGTTTCTCTATAATATCCAAAGAAAGTTCACAGCGCAAATGCAGGGCTCGCAGCAAAGACCGCTTGACATCATTATAGCAGTCTTCGCCGGCGAAAACAACAGTTAATTCATTTGCCGCGAGTGCCTTCGACAAAGGCAGCAACAGCTGTTTAAATCCATCGTAATGTTCAATCGAACAAAGGGTTTGCGAAAAGGGAGAAAAAGCAGCGCAAATCCTGGCGCAAAGAGCGATATTCAGATGAAGCGCCTGCTCCCCCACGGACAAAAGACGAATTTTCATGACCATCTTTCTTTCGTCAAATTACTGATTTGGCTCCCATCTCGGTGCATCGCGATATGGGTTGCTTTGGCCGTGCTCATCGTACCAAATTTGCGGATAACGAGGATTTTCGTTGACGACTGCCTTCGAGACATCGACTTCCGCGCTTTCACCCGGCCGCACCATGCGGGCAACAACAACCAGACGCGCATCAGAAAATTCATAGGAACAGGTAGAGAGCGTCAGAATCTTATCACTCGTATTGATATCGACGCCGGTATCATAGAGCTTGCGCTCATCCATGGCTTCGATATAGGAAGCAAAAGATTCTTCCGTATAAAAATTAGGAACAATATAGTTGAACAGATATCCGTTATCGTCTTCGCGGGAATCATTTGTCACAAAAACGGCATAAACCTTCCATTGATAGTTTTGATATGCCGTATTGAATTCAATAACAGGAGAAGCCTTGAACCCGTCGATCGTCATGTAGTTTTCCAGCTGGGCAAACATCAGATTATCTCGCATATGGTGCCCATACAGGATGGTATTCTGATCCAAATCCTTATTGTTGTTTCGATAATCCATAAAAACATTGCCATACTTGGTATCGCGCTTCAGAAAATCGTGCTTCAAATAATAGCTGTTGTCATCCGCCTGAACGATCATGGTATCAACATTTGTATTATCAATAGAAATCCAACCGACAAAATCCTGATTTCTGGCATATAATTCGGCATAATCAATATTCATCCCCTCTGGGAAATTGACATCCGGATATTTCGCCCGGATCTGAGCCCAGCGAGCGGAAAGATCATCCGTTTGATTCTCCACGACAAGATTTTGCATGTCGTCTTTGATATTCAGAGCATCACTGAGCTCAATGAAATAATTCATAAAATAGATTGCACAGAAGAACAAAACAAAAAACGAAACATCCATGACGATCTTTCGTACTTTTTCCCGCTGAGAATCCCCGTTCCACGGAATAAAAACACGGAAAAACCGCTGCGTTTTCGACAACCCATTGGCGTCCGTTTTTGGTTCTTTGACCTTTTTTGTTTTCTTTTTTCGATTCTTTTCGATGCCGTCCGAAACAGCAGGCTCGTCCTTTTTATCTCCGATATTTTCAAAAGGAGCTTCGTAGGCGGTTTTTGCGGAAGTATCGGCATCATACAAAACATGAACAGAAGACGATTGTGCATTCTGTTCACGATTTTTGCGCCGCTGTGATGCAGACGGGATGGCACCGGCAGAAGGTTCCGGGCGCGCCGTTCTTTCATACGGGACAGAATAGGGATAGACTCTACCCTGCATGGGCGCGTCAGCATCATAGACGATCCTGCCGCCGTTTTTGTCGTATTGTTCATGCGGCATTGATACATCCTGCCGCGGGGGATAATAAGGCGGCATATAATAGGTGGCGTCAGACTGAGAGGGGTCATAACGGGGATCCATCGATCCGCCGCCGACATCTACCCCATAACGGCGAGCCATTTCGCGAATGTCCGCACTGCTGCCTGAAGAAGAACTGTCCCTTTCGCACTCAGCAAGGATTTCGGCAACTTCACGATCCAAATCGCCGTCACGACCATAATTGTTTTTGGTATCACTCATGAACATCACACCCTTTCTCTACAAGGTATTCCACTGCTGAATTACTCCTCGGGAACCCATTTGCTCTCGTCCCGATAGGGATTTTCTCCGCCGAAGACATCATAATAAAGCTGCGGATAACGAGGATTTTCATTTTGTGTAGCAGCGGCTACATCAACCTCTTCACTTTCACCGTCGCGAACCATTCTGGCAACCAAAACGCACCGGGCATTTTCCAGACTGCCGCCGCGATCGAAGAAATAAGTGCAGGTTGACAGTGTTAAAATTTTATCAGTGGGCTGCACATCAACTGCGGTATGAATATAACTGCGTTGGTTCACTTCATCGATAAAATCCATGAAGTTTTCATCGTTCATCCCCGTGGCGATATAATAAAACAAATAATCGTTATCGCCCGTCGATGACCCGTTCGTATAGAAACAACCGATTACTTTCCATTTATAATCACGGTAAATGGTATCAAATTCAATCACCGGTGTGGTGCGGTAAAAATCGACATCCAGAAATTGATGAATGTCACCAAAGATGATATCTTCGTACCCGCCGTCGCCATCATCGTCAAAATTATGCCCATAAATCACCGTGTTGCGCTTCATATTCGCGACATCATCATAGGCATCCATAAATACCGTGCCGTAGCGGGAATAATTTCCGCTTAAATCTTTTTTCAGATAATATGAATTATCATCTGCCTGATAAACCGCGCAATCAACCGTTGTATTGGGAATGGATAACCAACCGACAAAATCCTGATTTGCAGCGTAAAGTGCCTTAAATTTTTCCTGAATGCCTTCCGGATAGGTGAATCCGTCCGGCACACGGTAAGTCAGATCCTGCAAAGCAGTTGACGGATCGTACAGCTCAACATTGTCGGATACCAGCGGCGTTTCCTCAATACGGTCCACGCGGAAAAAGGAAACATATACAACAAAGCAAAGGATGACCGCGAATGTAACGCCGATCAAGCTCCAAAACGCAATTTTACTGCGCTTGTTTTGCGATTCTGATGCAGGCGAAGGCGAACCGACGCCCTTTATCTTTTTCTTTTCTTCAGAAAGCGGATGCTTTTTAGTATTCGCATCGCGCGTAGATTTATGAATAGATGCGGATGATCCCGACCGACCGGATGAAGAGGCTGAAGGCTTTTTTTCACGGACCGGAGAAGCCTTTACGCGATCAGAATTAGAATTGGCATTCCTTACGGGATGAATCATTCTGTCTTTTTCATCAGCCGGATGCTGCATTCCATTGTTTGGTGTTTTGTCCATTATCTCTCACCTGTTTCACTGATCTGATCGATCAAAAGCTGCAGTGCCGCCTTGACCGCCGAATACCTGTTATTCTCGCGGACATTTTCCGTAAAATGATTTTGCAGACAAAGCACTTTCGTGTCATGAAAAGCGCTTGCCAGGCCGATATAAATCAACCCGACGCTTTTGTTGGTTCCATCGGACAAGGGACCGGCAATGCCGGTAACAGACAGCGCAAACTGCGCCGAACTATAGCGTCTGACGCCCTCTGCCATCGCACGGGCAGTCGTCTCACTGACTGCGCCGTATTGCTGCAAAATCACCGGATCTACGCCCAACAGCTTTGTTTTCATATCATTTGAATATGTCACGGCGCCAAAATCAAAAACAGCAGAACTTCCGCTGATACTGGTCAGCGCAGCAGCAATCAAACCGCCGGTACAGGACTCGGCACAAGCTACCTTATATCCTTTCTTTGTTAATAAATCAACGGCCTGCTTCGCCAAGGGAAGCAGCGATAAAAAATCAGCCAATTGTTATCCCTCTGATTTTGCGAAAATATGTTTTGCCACCGCAACGCCAGTCGCAGAAGCCTGCATCAAACCACGCGTAATCCCTGCGCCGTCGCCAATGGCATAGAAGTTGTTGACAGCCGTTTCAAAATGCTCATCGACATCAACTTTGGATGAATAAAACTTCACCTCAACGCCATAAAGCAAAGTATTTTTGGAGTACAGACCGGGCGCCACCTTGTCAAAAGCTTTCAAAGCCTCAATGATGCTGGTTAAATGCCGGTGCGGCAATACAAAGGATAAATCTCCCGGAATTGCCGTTGTCAAAGTCGGACGCGTGGTCGATCTTTTCAAACGGTAAACATCCGTTCTTCTTCCCATTAAAAGATCTCCCAAACGCTGAACAATAACGCCGCCGCCCGTTAACATATTACCAAGCTGGGCAATATATCTGCCGTATTCGATCGGCTGGTTAAACGGCTCTGTAAATCTGGTTGAAACCAGCAGGGCAAAATTTGTATTTTCGGTATGCGAAGCCTCATCTGCATAGCTGTGACCATTTACAACAGCGATGCTTTTGGCAAACATATTGTTAAAGCCCTCGTTATAGTGCTCCTCGCTGACGATTCCACCCGGGTTCATACAGAAAGTACGAACTTTGTTTTCAAAAGTATCGGAGTAATAGACCATTTTTGCCTCATACAAATATTTGGTCAAATGATCCATGACGGAGTTCGGACACTCCACACGAACGCCGATATCCACTTCGTTGTTGCGAATACCGATATGATGCTGTTTGGCAATTCCGCTGAGCCACTCGGCACCGCCCCTGCCGGGAGCGGCAACAACATAGGACGCGCTGATATCGGTTTTTGTGCCGTCTTTTGCGGTCAGCACAGCACCGAGCACCGTTCCTTCTTCAGAAATCATCGGATCCGCATGGGTATTCGCCATAAAACGGAAACCCGGCTTGGACACCAGATAGTCGTACATGGCGCGAAGTACCTCATAAGAATATTCGGTACCCATATGACGGACAGGACAACGGATCAGCTGAATATTATGTTTGGAACACTCATAGGCAATTTCATCGGCCTTTCTATCGCCAAGACCGAAAACCTCTTTCGGCGCGCCAAAACGCAGATACATATTGTCGGCATAATGGATCAGATCACGAACCGTGTCAACTGGCAAATAATCGGTCAGGTTGCCGCCTACCTGCTCAGAAAGAGAAAGTTTGCCGTCAGAGAATGCGCCTGCTCCCGCCCAGCCGCTCATAATATTGCAGGGATTGCAGCGCACGCACTGTCCATGCTTGCGAGCCGGGCAGCTTCTCTCATAGATCCCCTTGCCTTCATCGACGATAAGCACACGGTAAGTTTCCGGAAAATGTTCGTACAGCTCAAGGGCTGTAAAAATTCCTGCCGGTCCAGCACCGATAATCACAACATCGTATTTATCCATAAAAAAACCTCATTCCCAAAAACAAAAGCACCTGATTTCGGGCACAATTCTGTATTATAAGCTACAGTATAGCACAAAAGATCGTGATTTTACAAGGGTTAAATATGAAAAACCCAGTTATTTTACACATCATTCACTTTTCATAACGAAAGAAATTCTTGCAAAGAGTATGCCAATCGTATATAATACAAGTACTTATGATGAATAACGGCAATATTCGCATGAAATTTGTTTCAGCCGAAAGGACTGGACCGTTTGAAAATAAAAAAACGCGAACTCTTTGGTATCCTCCTTCGCTGTGTGGTTGCGATGACTTTATTTTTCATCGCAATCGCCCGATACGATGAGCTTTCCTCCCTTGATGTCAGTGATCTGGTTGCTTTTACCGACAGCACCACCCTGAAAGCACTTTTGATTTTACTGGTGTATGTGATCAAGTCTCTGACCTTTGTTGTCCCGGCGTCGCTGGTATATGTTGCCGTAGGCGGTATTTTTCCCCATTTGTTTGCGGTGGCGCTGAATTTGCTGGGTATTTTTATTGAAATAACCGTCACCTATTTTCTGGGCAGATTCCTTGGCAAAGCTGCCGTCGAAAAAATCTTATCCAAACATGAAAAAGGGCAAAAATTTCTCGAAAAAAATGTCCAGAACAAAGCCTCTATTCTGCTTGGCATTCGTGCCGTCCCAGCCTTCCCTATTGATTTTGTCAGCCTGTTCTACGGAGCATCCGGGATCGGATATTGGAAATATGCGGCGCTTTCCGTTTTGGGAATTTCCTGGCGCGTTATTGCCTTTACGATTTTAGGAAGTGCACTGTTTGACTGGATTCCTCTGGACAAGATCATTCTGATTGTTATTTGCTGTATTCCCCCCGGCGTTATTATTTATCTAATCAAGAAACTTGTTATCGATCCGAAAAAGAACGGCACCAACCGGCAAGCAAAGGAAAAGAAATAATTTTTCAGTCCTCTTCACAAGAATTTCTAAGGTGGGATAATCGATGTGTAGCAAAAACAAAAAAGGATGGATTTCCATTCTTTGTCTGGTGCTTGCCGTATTGTTATGTGCCTGCTCTGTGCAAATCAACATCGGAACTTCCGAAGACGATTCACCTGCAAATTCCGACAATATTTCAGATGACGGTGATTTAGAATCCGTAAAGCAGGAAAAGTTCACCAATGCAGCAGGCGTTATCGCGCCGGATGCTTCCGCCGTTCGCACCAGTAAAGCACTTAAAGAATATCAGAAAGCCGCACAGACCATCAAAGACGGTTCGGTCGGCTTTACCAAGAAGCATTGGCAGGATTTTAACGATATTGATGTTGGTGAAACCGGAATTGCAAAGCTTGTACTGACTATCGTTTCTAAGAACACCGTCACCAGCAATTCACCTGAAGAAGCGGAGCAAAACAAAAAAGTGATTTCCAAAGGAGACACCGCCTCTGTACGCGCTGAATTCCCGTTGTTTTATTATGATACCGCTTATATCGAAAGTGAGACAAACGACTATATCCTCGGTGCAGAGGTTAAAAATACCGACGCATATGATGAATATTATCTATATTTTGCAGATGCCTTCAATCCGGTTATCGGCGAGCAGGGATTCGGCGGTCTGATGACGCCCTTTGACCGGGAAGAAGTTTTGACGGGCATCCGCAATTACGGCTTGCTTGTCGATCAGGACACCCTGAAGCTTGATTGCCAATATTCCGGTTGTTATATGGTTTTTCGCATAGACCCGCAAGGCAGGTTGGTTTATCTGGAACAAAACCTTTTTGCAACCATTGACGCAAAAGCGGAAATTGATCTGTATGTTCAATCGACCAATTTTTTGAACGGCACCTGCCGGTATGAGGAACATTATATTTATGACCAGTTCACCTATTAACGGAGGAACCATGAAACATTTTTTACAACGAACCTTTTTTTATCTTTTTCTTGCAGCCATACTTTTCGCTGTAGTGGTACCTGCTTCTGCCGCAGAGACACAAGCTGCAACGAGCGTAAAGGATGAGCAGGAGAACACGGCATCCCCCGATACGCGTCCGCTTGCCGCTATTTCCGACATGGGCGAGCATTTGGACAATCCTGCCAATTCTCTGCCAGCCATTCGAGACGCAATGCTTGCGGGCGCGGAGATGATCCGGATCCCGCTTCAAAAAACAAAAGACGGCGTTTTTATTTTATCTGAGTTTCCAAATCTGTCCATTGCCTGTGATACGGACGACACGCCGATCAGCGAAAAAAACTGGGCGGATATTTCTTCTCTTACACTGCGCAACGGCACCGGTGGCAGCACGACGATGACCGATCTGACCATTGTAGACCTGGATACAGCACTGGGAATGTACGGAAGACGCGTTGTTTTTTTGCTGGATACTGATTGGGAAAACCGCGATGCGTTGTACCAGAAAGTCCTTGCACAGGATCTGATTGATCGCTGCGTCTTTGTTTGCCGGACATCAGCAAAAAAGGCACTCGCCTGGCGTGATTCAGTGGATCAAAACATGAAAATTATGGTTTATGAAAAAACAAATGTCATTTTCACGGCGCGAGCAGCCGTTCGTGCTGTTTCCGAAGCAGATAACGCTTATTTATGGTTAGCAACTTCCAATCCCTACGGTATGATTTTTCAGCCTTCTACAACAGACGGTTTTGCTGATCTGGATGGGGTTATGATTCAATGCACCGATCCAAATGAATGCGGTCAGAGAACGGATACGCCGCTTTACTGGGAGGATCTTGCCGCTCGGGGATACAACCTGCTGATGACAGACGATATTGCCGGATTAAAAGAATACATCAAGCAAAGCAACCAGGCAAGAGAAGAACTTCGCGACGCATTGCAGGAGATAAAAGCAAGCTGGGTTCTGCCCGACTATCCGGGATTTGCCTTTGCCGATTATCGTTTTCGCTATGAAAATGCTCTGACTGCTGCCGAAGACGCGGCAAATCGAGAAAGCTCCGGTTTTGGGCAGTGTCGCTCCGCTCTTTACGATCTGCGAAAATCCATTGAGCAGATCAACGAAAATGATCCCGCCTTCCGCTCCGGTGACGCTGGCGTTACGATTACTCCCGGACGAATAATTACCGTCGTCATCGGAATCGCCGCATTTGTGGCGCTGGAACTGTTTATTCACAAACATAGAGGAAAAGCACGCGGCAAAACATAATCCTTTCCGGCGAGAGGGGTTTTTTATCATGTATTACGCCTTTATTGGTATTTTTTCTGTAATTTGTCTTGCGGTCATGCCGTTTTTCTTACGGGAACAACGGCATCCATCCAACCGATCCCTGTTATTAAAAATGATTTGTGCAACCATGTTTTTATTGGTCGGCCTTTTCAGTTACCGCGTCTCGGGCGCATCTGCCTATGCAAATTTTATGCTGCTTGGACTTGCTTCGTCCTGGTTCGGTGACCTTTTCTTACATATTCAGGGAAAAGCAAAAAACTATGCTTTCCCATTGGGTGTCCTCTTTTTTCTGGCGGCGCATATCATATATCTTCTTGCGTATGACAACTATCTATCTGACATCATACCGGATCATCCGTTTCTGGCGCCATGGGAAATCGGTGTGATTTTGTTTGGAATGCTTCTCTATTTACTGGTTTTCATTTTTACAAAAACAAAATTTTCGGTGTTTATGATTCCACTGTCGGTTTATGTTTTTGTTTTGATGCTGATGTGCCTTCGCGCTTTGACACTGGCTTGCCTGCAAACATCTTTTCACCCGGCGTTTTCCGTTGCACTCAGCATTGGTGCGATTTTCTTCCTGTTGTCAGACACCAGCCTCGGACTTTTGATGTTCAATAAAAAATGCAAAGCCAATTTTCCGCTTAAAATCTTTAACATCGCGACCTATTTTATCGGTCAGCTGTTGTTAGCCATAACCATCCTGTTCCGCTGACAGTAACGCCCCTCCTTTTACGGCATATCATGCCAATGAAAGCGAAAGGAGGGAAAACAATGTTCGGCAATAACTACGAGTGGCTGATTGTCATCGTTCTTGTCATCCTTTTGTTGGGCGGCAATTTCGGCGGCTGTGGTTGCAATTCCTGCGCCACTAACAGCAATTGCGGCTGTGGCTGCGGTTGTGGCATGTAAGAAATAAAACATGATAAAAGGACCGCTGTGCTTCGGTACAGCGGTCCGAAAGGTATTTTATGCTAAAACTTATACTATTCTATTTATTAACCATCAATTGTATCGGAATCGGATTAACTGTTATTGACAAATACAATGCCAGGCATGGAAAGCGCAGGATCAGAGAACGAACGCTGCTTCTTACCGGGGCATTCGGCGCAGCAATAGGAATGCTTGTCACGATGCTATTGATCCGTCATAAAACTCTTCATAAACGCTTTATGATCGGCCTGCCCGTTATGATCCTTTTGCAGGTTACACTCGCTTTTTTCCTATATCCCTATTTATGATGTGTCCTCTTCCCAAGCCACATTCCCGTACCGGCAGCCGCGATTCCCGCTGCGGCAATTCCGCCGGCAGCTAAAAATGCTGCTTTCTTTTTTTCGTAGTCATCCGCATTCCAGAAATAAGAAAGACGGCTTGCCAAACTTCTGCCGCACAGATCATAGTAGGAGTAAAAAGTGGTATCGACAAGACTACTTCGGTTCTTATCCCACACCAGCAGCCTCACGCCTCTTAACAACGGTTCACCATAACAGCGGAATGAAGCACACGAAGTCTGAATCCACTGGATCTGATCGGTTTTCCCAACGAAGCAATTGGTATGATCGTGTCCGGAAATAACGGCGCGCATATTCTTCGATTTCTGAAGCATATCGGACAAGCCGCTATCGTCAGCGACAATGGACGGATAAGTTCTGCAAAAACCGTCCGCCTTTTTTCGATCCAATTGATATTTTTTCCCGCAGAAAGGAACTCCTGTCGCACCCTCTGCAAAAAGACGAGTGATTCCCGGCAATGGAATATGAGCAAATACCAGGGACTCTGCATTTGCCGAATTTTTAAGCAGTTCATCGTTTCGCTTTTGCAGCCATCGAACGGTATCCGGCGTTACTGTTTCATAACAGGTGTCCGACATTCGATCGTACCGCGCCGTATCGATCAGCCATAAGGTCAAAGCCCTTTCTTTTGTGTCTGGATCATAAATCGCCAACTCTCTGCATTCCGGATTGGATCCTTCACCCGGCAGGAAACAGGAATACGACTTCCAAACAGAAAACTGCAAATCCTTTCCCAAACGGTTAAAATCATCATGGTTCCCGAAAATCATGGTAAACGGAACGCCGCGTTTTTGAAGCGGAGAAAGGATGTAACCGAGCGCTTTTTTCATACGAAGCGTTTCTTCCTGAATCGAGAGATGAGAAACCCCTTGACCGAAGCGGCGGTCGCAAAGATGGTTTCCCAAAATGTTATCGCCCGTAAAAACAACAAGATCGATATCCAGTTTTTCATATGCGGCATTCAACATGGTCAGCATTGCTTTGCGCACAAAATGCATATCCTGCGCATCTGCTACCTGTAGAATACGGAAAGTGCCGTCCGCGCGTAAAAAAAGTTTTTTCATGACATTTACCACCTTCTGGACAGAACAGAAAAAATATGTTACACTACCGAGGAAAAAAGAAAGGAGCGCAAAGAAATGAATTCTCAGGAAATACAGCAAATCAAAGAAAGCATCTGCGATATCGGCAGAAGAATTTATATGAATCATTTTGTGGCAGCCAATGACGGAAACATTTCTGTCAAAGTTAGCGATAACGAATTTTACTGCACACCGACCGGCGTTTCCAAAGGGTTTATGACGCCGGACATGATTATTAAAGTCGATGGCGAAGGAAACAAAATAGAGGGAAACCTGAATCCTTCCTCTGAAATCAAAATGCACCTGCGCGTTTACAAAGAGCGCCCGGATGTCAAAAGTGTGGTTCATGCCCATCCGCCGGTTGCCACCGCCTTTGCCGTGGCAAACATTCCGCTGGATGATTATATTTTACCGGAAGCCATTTTGTTTTTAGGACCTGTGCCCATCTGTGACTACGGAACTCCTTCAACGATGGAGATTCCGGATTCGCTTGCACCGTATCTGCAAACCAATGATGCTTTTCTTTTAAAAAACCACGGTGCGCTGACCGTCGGAAATTCTCTGATTAAGGCTTATTTTAATATGGAATCGCTGGAATATTATGCCAAGATCACATTATTAACCCGTTTGATCGGAAAAAAAGAAGAGATACCTTCTGACCAGCTGGACAAACTGGTCAAGCTGCGTAAGAATTTTCATGTTGAAGGAAAACATCCGGGAATGGTTCGGTATTCCGATCACAGCGAAGACAGGAGCAAAGAAGCCCTTGCCGACCGAATCACGAATGCCATTCTGCGAGAATTGGATCAATAATCGAAAAGGATGATAAAAATGGAACATTTAAGCAATTTCTGTACCTGTGAACATACAAACTGCAAACTGCACCCATTCAATCATGAAAAAGGCTGCTCGCCCTGCATCGAAAAGAACCTGAAAACAGGTGAAATCCCCTCGTGCTACTTTCAGTTACTGAAGCACCCGGAGCTTCGTGAAAATGATTCCATTCTGGCTTATGCAAAAGCGGTGCTGCATGAGGCGCAAGAGAACGAATAAACGCAATGCTTACCGCCGCGCCTTCAAAATCCCCTGTTTTTCTGTCATGATCTCTGCATACTGCTGCTAATACCGTCAATCGCATAGTAAAAAGCAAGTTTTATTATACATTCCATTTAATTTGATAAATTTTATACAAAATGCGCATTCATTTGCTATATTTGCCCTTGGATTCAGTTAACTTTTTCTCGTGCAAATTTGTCAAAAATATGGTATACTATATACAAAAGCAATGAAAGGCGTGATTTATGTGTATCATATCAATGAACTTGTTTCCTATGGAATTCACGGGGTTTGTAAAATACAGGAAATTATTCAAAAAAATTTTGACGGAAAAACAACAGATTACTATGTTCTAAAGCCTTTATATGATACCTCATCGACTGTTTTTGTGCCGGTTCACAACGAAAAACTTAAAACCAAAATGCGGCTGGTTCTCTCACAGGAAGAAATCGGAACCCTGCTTACCGATTTTCCGAGAGAGGAAATCGAATGGTCAAGCAACAATCATTCCCGACATGAGCAGTGGTCGGAAATTCTTTCCAATGCCTCGCCCGTCGAATTGATGCGAATGGTTCACTGCCTCTTACATCAAAAATCTTTTCTTGCCGAGCAGCATAAAAAGTTACAGGATGCCGACGAACGCGCGCTGAAAACCGCAGAATCCCTTATTGATAACGAGTTTGCGCTCGTTCTGCATATGCAGCCAGATGAAGTGCTGCCATATATTCGCAGCAAGACGCTTACCGTCTGACCGGCAATCAAACGACATAAAAAGGGCTGTACGGGTATTCCAGTACAGCCCTTCCTTTTACTGAAACAATTATCAGTTATTGATGAGTTTGTCTTCTTCTTTGTTCCAGCTATACAATTTACGGATCTCTTCGCCCGTCTTTTCAAGCTGATGTTCTGCATGCATCTTGCGCATTGCCTTGAAGTGAACCTGTTTGCCGGCATCGGACATCTCAAGCAGGAATTCTTTCGCAAAAGAACCATCCTGAATATCGGAAAGGATCTTTTTCATGGCTTTTTTCGTCTCATCCGTGATGATCTTCGGACCGGTAATATAATCACCATATTCAGCAGTATTGGAAATGGAATAACGCATACCGGCGAAACCGCTCTGATAAATCAAATCAACGATCAGCTTCATCTCATGGATGCACTCAAAATAAGCGTTTCTGGGATCATAACCAGCTTCAACAAGCGTTTCAAAACCAGCCTGCATCAAAGCGCAAACACCGCCGCAAAGGACAGCCTGCTCACCAAAGAGGTCGGTCTCCGTCTCGACACGGAAGGTTGTTTCCAAAACACCGGCTCTTGCGCCGCCAAGAGCAGCAGCATAAGCAAGCGCGATTTCTTTGGCTTTACCGGTATAATCCTGCTCAACAGCGACAAGGCAAGGCGTACCTTTGCCAGCCTGATATTCGCTTCTGACGGTATGGCCGGGAGCTTTCGGCGCGATCATGGTAACATCAACATTGGCGGGGGGAACAATGCAGCCGAAATGAATGTTGAAACCATGAGCAAACATCAGCATATTGCCTTCTTCAAGGTTGGGCTTAATGCTTTCTTCATACAGTTTTGCCTGCAACTCATCGTTGATGAGGATCATGATAATGTCAGCCTTTTTGGCGGCTTCAGCAGCGGTATAGACTTTAAAGCCCTGTTTTTCGGCTTTCGCCCAGGAGCGGGAGCCTTCATACAAACCAACAATGACATTGCAGCCGGAATCCTTCAAATTCAACGCATGGGCATGGCCCTGAGAACCGTAGCCGATAATCGCGATGGTTTTACCATCAAGATAACCCATGTCGCAGTCTTGTTGATAATAAATTTTTGCCTGTTGCATATGACTTACTCCTTTGTTGCTTTGATCCTGCCGGCATCGGTAAGATCAAAATTAGCAGCGGTGTCAAACATTTCCGCCACTTTTTCCTTATTATATACCCACCTATTGGAATAGTCAAGAAAAAACACCTATTTTTTTATATTTATACAAACCTGACGAAAAAACATTCAAAACATACAATTTATTAACACCATCTATGATCTGAACGATTCAATCTTGTATTATCTTCCCTTTTTTCTAATTCTTTATTTTTTACATTTGTGTGAATTATTGCCAAGGTTTGTTGATTGTTTTATACAAATGTTGTATAATAATGATTGTATGAATCAAATGAACGGTGCCTGGCGCGACGCCGCGATTTGAACACATCCTGAAAATAGTAGGAAACGGAAGTGAGACTATGGCATCTTCATATTCTAAAATTACAGACTATTTGCGCGATCTTGCTGAGCTTTCCGGTAAAAACAATCACATTCAGCCTTCCATGTATGTTGAACACAATGTCAATCGCGGTCTGCGCGATATGAACGGCAAAGGCGTTGTTACCGGTCTGACGGAAATCTCCCGCATTCAAGCGAAAAAAAAGCTCCCTGACGGAACAGAAGTATCCTGCGACGGTCAACTGTTTTACCGTGGCATCAATATTCGGGATATCGTCAACGGCTTTATGAGCGAAGATCGTTTTGGTTTTGAAGAAACAGTATACCTTTTGCTGTTTTCCGAGCTGCCAAACCGCGAGCAGTTGGAGCGCTTTCAGGTGCAGCTGGCGGAATTTCGCAGCCTGCCCCCATCGTTTGTCAGAGATATGATTTTGAAAGCCCCTGGCAGAGATATGATGAATCTGGTTTCGCGCTGTGTTTTGGCTCTTTATGCTTATGACGACAACCCGGATGATATCTCAGTTGCTAATGTTTTGCGTCAATGCCTGCAGCTAATCGCGCTCTTCCCTCTTTTATCCGTATACAGCTATCAATCGTACAATCACTATCACAAGGGGCAGAGCTTATTCATTCACCTGCCGGACCCTTCGCTGTCCACAGCGGAAAACCTGCTTCACATCCTGCGCGAAAACGGTGAATACTCCCATCTGGAAGCAAAAATCTTAGACCTCGCCATGGTGCTGCACGCAGAGCACGGCGGTGGTAACAACTCTACCTTTACGACCCATGTTGTCACCTCCTCCGGCACAGATACCTATTCTGCCATCGCGGCTGCGTTAGGCTCCCTGAAAGGCCCGCGTCACGGCGGCGCCAATATCAAAGTTGTGCATATGTTTGAAAATATGAAAAACAGCATTGATACCCATAACGAAGGTCAAATCAAAGATTACCTTGTAAAGCTCTTAGACAAACAGGCCTTTGACCACGCCGGTTTGATCTATGGCATGGGGCATGCCGTCTATTCTTTATCTGATCCTCGCGCCGATATTCTGATGGGCTGTGCGAAAAATCTTTCCATTGAAAAAGGCTTTGAAGACGAGTATCAATTGTACGAAACCGTTGCCCGGCTCGCGCCGGAAATCATTGCAGAAAAACGCAAAATGTACAAAGGCGTCAGCGCCAATGTGGATTTCTATTCCGGGCTTATTTATCGTATGCTGGAATTGCCCAGCGAATTGTATACCCCCATTTTTGCCATTTCGCGCATCGCCGGCTGGAGCGCCCATCGCATTGAGGAAATTCAGAATGCGGGAAAAATCATTCGTCCGGCTTATATCAGCGTCAAACCTGACCAACCCTATATTCCGCTGGACGATCGCTGATTTTCAGAAAAGAAGGAGCGTACAGTTTGTACGCTCCTTTTCTTTTCCCGTGGTCATTTGCCGGATCCAGCCACCTGCATTTGCAGGAATTTCAGAAAAAAAATACGAATGCCGTTCAAAAGTACAGAAGAGCATCAAAATTCCCCTACGCCTCCAGTTAAATGGTCAACGAAAACGGTTATTGAATCAGCTCGTACATCAATGCCGCGTCATCCTTGGTCGCAAACTCCTTTACAGAGCAAACCTTTGCACGAATCAGATTGCTGCCCATACGAATTTCGATCAGATCCCCTTCCTTCACCTCATAGGAAGCGCGGGCGACCTTCCCGTTCACTTCAACATGCTTGGCATCACATAATTCGTTTGCAACTGTGCGGCGTTTGACTAACCGGGAAACCTTTAAAAATTTATCCAATCGCATAAATATTCTCCTTACTTTACGCGCTGAAAAGATGAAAATACAAGAAGAAAAGGAGCCTTTTCGTTATTCGAAAAGGCTCGACTTTAGTGCAAGCAAAGATCGTACAGTGACCGAAGTCTCTTTGCTAAGAGGACAAAACTTATTTACCGGCAACAGCATCTTTCAGACCTTTACCGGCTTTGAATGCGGGAACTTTAGCGGCAGGAACGGTGATAGCCTCGCCTGTTCTGGGGTTACGACCCTGTTTCTCAGCGCGCTCGCGAACTTCAAATGTGCCGAAACCGGCAATCTGAACACTGGCACCGTCGGCAAGCGTTTCCGTCACAGCGGCAAGAACAGCGTTAACAACTTTTTCAGCGTCCTTTTTGGAACAACCGCTCTTCTGAGCCGCGGCATTGATCAGTTCCGTCTTATTCATTCGTCTAACCTCCTTCTGTTGTTTTATATTCCAAAGCTTAAAAAGCTATCTGGCAGAATTGTTTTTTGCTTCGTCCCACAACTCATCGAGCTGTTCTATAGAAGCCTTTGTCATATCGATTCCGCGTGAACCAGCCATTTCTTCAACAATTTTATAGCGAGAAACAAACTTGTCCGTCGCACCACTCAACGCTTCCTCTGCATCCTGCTTCAAAAAGCGAGAAACATTAACAACCGAAAAAAGGACATCGCCAAGCTCGTCCGCTATTTTTTCCTGTGAGCCGGAAGATACGGCCTCTTTTAATTCCGAAATTTCCTCATTTAATTTATCAAAAGCACCTTGTGCATCGGGCCAGTCAAAACCGGACATTGCAGCTTTTTTCTGAATTTTGGTACTGCGCATCAAAGCAGGTAGTTCTCTCGGAACAGCATCCATCGCGCTGGAGTAAGTATCCTGCTTTTTTGAGCGGCGCTTGATTTTATCCCAATTATCCAGCACCTCATCCGTGCCGTTCACGGTGATATCACCAAAGACATGTGGGTGACGCTCAATCAGTTTTTTGCAGATACCGTCAGCAACATCAGAAAAATCAAAGCTGCCCTTTTCGCGCTCAATTTCAGCATGAAAAACGACCTGCATCAGCACATCGCCGAGTTCTTCAAGAAGAAGCTCACGATCCTCTTTATTGATTGCCTCAATGACTTCGTATGTCTCTTCGATAAAATCCTTCTTAATGCTTTTATGAGTCTGCGCCGCGTCCCAAGGACAGCCGCCCGGCGCACGGAGAATCTGCATGATTTCTAATAAATCAGCAATATCGTACTTATCTTTTCGCTGAAATTCAACAGACATGGCAACCTCCAGCTACGCATAAAAAAGGTATCGATTTGTATTTTACCGCAACAAACCATATTTTTCAAGTATTTTTGCAATTTTTTCTCCCTTTGGGAGCATTTTTACATCTTCTCGCACCAAAGAGCGGGTACATAGCATGGAAACCAGATACACAATCATAGCGGCAAAAACAGCGATAACCAACGAAACCGTCACATAACTGAAATACTGTGTATCATCGGCAAGAGCTGGGATACCGTCTAAGAATGCCGAACTGATTCCATATACCGACCAGGCGGTCAGACCACACAAGGCCGAACAGAAAAGCGGTTTTAAAAATACAGAGTTCAGATTGATCGTAATCTTGCCCGAGCGAACCAAAAAGATCAGATCGATTATCATAACAACGAGATAACACGCAAGCGTTCCGATAATCGCGCCATAAATATTCAACTCAGGGATACCAATCAGGATATAATTCAGACCAACCTTAAAAATAGCGCCAACGCCAAGGGACAAAAGCGGCACATCGGTTCTGCCGATGGCTTGCAGCATATTGGTCAGAGGCTGCGTAATGGAGAAAATAAAGGCTGTTCCACAGTATATCCCCATGACCAAAGCAGAAATATCCACCGCCGACATGGTTGACGGATCTTTACAATAAAACATTGTCAAAATCGGTTTAGACAGGATTCCCATCAGCAATCCGATCGGCAAAGAAATCATCATCGCGATACGAATAACCGACTCGACGGAACTTTTGATCAGTTTATGATCCTGCAAGGTCCACGCTTCGGAGAGGACAGGAATCGCACTGATTCCAAAAGTAATCGTTACGGAAGGCAGAAGATTCCGAAAGTCGCTTGCGATTTCATAGGCGCCATACAAATAATCAGCAATGTTTTCATCCAAAATACCGCCGGCTGAAATCGCGGAAGCATACATGGTTTTCAACACATCCAGATCCGTTTCCGTAATGGTGCGAAGCCGGTTTTGAATGGTCCATGAATCGATTAAATTGGTTATATTGAAAATAATTGTACTGGCAACAATCGGCAAGGCAATCGCGATCAGCTGACGCGCCATTGCCTTTTGACGCAAAGGTTCAGGAGAGGCCGCCAGTTCCGAAGGCGTAATCCCGTCTCCGCGGATGCGATACCGTATGGCAAGATACAAAAACGCCAAAACCGTACCCAGCGTTACGCCGCCAATCGCACCGGCCGCCGCATACGGATAAATCGCACTCATCGCTTCCGATTCAGAGACGCAGGCAACGCCAAAAACAACACCGCCGTTTCTGAACTGCGAAAGCCCGAAAGCAACCACTTCTTCAGAAATGATAACACCAATCACAAGTTTGGCGACGGCTTCAATTACCTCGGAAAAGGCAGTTGGCGTCATGTTTCGCAATCCATTATAATAGCCGCGGTATGTAGACATCACGCAGCAAAAAAAGACAGACGGCGCTAACACCAAAATGGACCGGAAAGCCTCGGGATTTTTTGCGGTTGTGGCATATGGATACGCAAGAGCGATCAGCAGAATGGTTCCGATCGTTCCAGTGAACAGGAATATCTTTTTAGCGACGCGCAGCGTCTGGCGGACATGGCGGTACTCCCCCAATGCCATATGGTGCGACACCATACGGGAAATAGCCGTCGGAAGTCCCGCAAGGGCGATAGAATAAACCGGGATAAAAATCGCATATGCGGAATTATAGTAGGATCTGCCGACAGGTCCTAAAATATTGGTAATGGGGATTTTATAAAAAATACTGACCAGCTTAACAATAACCGTTGAAACGACAAGGATCAACGCGCCATTAAGCAGCGACTGTTTTTTTCGTTGCGTTTGTTTTGCCAACCAGATTTCCTCCTTTCACAGGGATACCGATTTTTCCAGGGGGTCACCCGATAAACTCACGAAGAATGGAGTCCGCAGGAACTTGCTGCGTTGAAAGCGTTTGAAACCGGCGAAGCGCTGCCAACAAAGTCTGCGCTTTCGGATAAAAACGCGAATCCTCGTCAACTGTCAGTAAAAGAGGAATCGCTTCGGCGGCAAATAACGCAGGCTCATACGGCAAAAATGAATTGATTTTATATTGTGCGTTTCCTTCATAGGGAAACAGATATTGATCTTCACCGAAAAGCACCTGCTGCCACAAATCAAAAGTATTTTCAGGCGAACTTGCCCGAAAACGAGCGTCTCGAACCAGGCGGCGCAAAAAACGAAGATCGCGCTTGCTGAGCAGAACACCGCCGTTTTCAGCAACGCGGGAAGAAACGCTGATATATAACAGCAGTAGCTCGTTTTTCGGCAAATCGCCGGTAATTAACGGGTTCAGTGCGTGCAGTCCCTCAATGATCAAGCGGTCATTTTTATCAAGACAAATTTTTTTTGTTTGCCTTTTTCTTTTGCCGGTCACAAAATCAAACATGGGAAGATCGGCTTCGCGCTTCGTCAAAAGACGCACCAGACAGGATTGCAGCGCATCCAGATCAAGTGCGTAAACCGTTTCAAAATCATCAGAACCATCGGCGTTTTTCGGCCCGCATCCGTTGTTTAAATAAAAATCATCCAACGAGACAGTATATGCTCTGCCCCCGACAACGCGTTCGATCTCGCGCGCCAAAAGGGCTGCGCTTGTTGTTTTTCCTGAAGCGCTTGGTCCGGCAAGCAGAACGATTTCACGCTGAGACGCCAGCTCAGCCGCGTGACATAAATATCCATGAAATTGCTTTTCACAATCAGCAATAAAATCAGAGGCGGAACAAGAAAGCTGCGATTCAATTTGCTGCGCTTCATAGAAAAGTGACATAGTGGATCCTTCCTCAGTCGGCGTTCTTTAAAAAGCGCTCCGGGTTTTCATAAAAATCATAAATTTTGCCCTTGCGCGCAAGGATCTGATCAAAGCGATCGATATATTCATATGGATACTTATAGTTAAATATTCTTTCGATATTATTCACGCCGTCCTGTTTGCATTTTGTAACTGCTCCGGCGCCACAGGATAGCACCGTGTGGATCTCTTCCATCATGAAAACATTATAGATGCACTCCGAACCGCGGAGCGACCATCCCACATTTTCAAGATTTCCGATACTGCGGCTTTGCCGGTACATATAATAAGGGATATACCCCTGTTTTGTCAAGATTTTCTGAGCGGCATCGAGCATAAACGCGGTATTGGTCTGCTCGTGATAATCATCCTGCGAGACAAGCGCAGACGAACGCTTCAGCGCCAAGGTGTGAACCGTAATATTCGTCGGCGCAAGAAGACAGGCTTTTTGCAGGCTTTGCAGGAATCCTTCCGGAGTATCCGTTGGCAGTCCGGCGATCAAATCCATATTGATCGAGGGAAAACCGGCTTGTACAGCTTCTTCATAAGCGCGAATTGTATCTGCGGAATTATGTTTTCTGCCGATCTTGCGTAAAATATCGTCATGGAAGGTCTGTGGATTGATGCTGACGCGATCAACGCCGTTGGCGCGCAAAACAGCAAGTTTTTCAGGGGTAACAGTGTCCGGCCTTCCCGCTTCGACAGTAAATTCCGTACATTCAGAAAAATCAAAACAGGAACGAATCGTTCCCAAAACATCGGAAAGCTGCGATTCCGAAAGCGTTGTCGGCGTACCGCCTCCGACATAAACAGAACGCAGCGTCAGGTTAAGCTCTGAGGCGATTTCAGCCGTCGCTTTGAGTTCCCTGCATAAACAATCGACATAATCAGGGATCAGCTTTTTTGCCTGTGCAATGGAATGGGAAACAAAGGAGCAATAGCTGCACCGGCTGGGACAAAACGGGATCGATACATACAGTGAAAAACATCTGTCATGCGACAATGCAGCCACAGAATCCTGGTTATGAGAAACAAGCATGGCTAATTCCGTTTTTTGCGGGCTCACGCGAAGGGTCTTTTCAAAATATTCACGCGCTTTTTCATCGCCATATCGTTCGCGAAGTGTTCCCATCAGCTTTGCCGGGCGCACACCGGTCAAAAGCCCCCAGGGCGGACAGTATCCGGTAAACCGGCACAGGACTTCAAATAACAGCGTGCAGAGCAAAAGCTCGGCATCTTTCCCGTCTGCCACATCATCCAGACGGTGTGCGGATTCGGTTTTGCCTCCGATGTGCGCACAGACGGCATATCGCTGCCAGCAACCCTCGCGGACAATCAAAGCCTCCAGACCGTCTTCTTTTGCAGCCTCCGCCGCGTTTCGTATCACGATCTTTTCATGGGGATAAAAGACACGAGTCAAATTTTCCGTTTCATAGTGGAACTCATGATTGATGGTTAAGATAAGCATTTTTCTTCCTTATATATCGATTATGTTTTCGTTCTTCGTTCATGGTGGTACTGCGGTTGTGCCCGGGGTAAAGGATATAATCGCCCGGCAATGACTGCAAGCGGTCAACGGATCGAATCAGATCATCCATACTTCCGCCAGGGAAATCTGTTCTGCCGACGGTTCGGCAAAACAAAGTATCACCGGTAAAAAGAATATTCTGCCATAGGAAACAAACACCGCCGGGGGTATGTCCGGGCGTCTCAAGCACCTGTATACCACCGGCAAAATCGATCGTATCCCCGTCATACAGCAGCCGGTCCGGCGTCAGCGGTTCCTGTTGACGAGAGGCAAAATCCCGGGCAAGGCTCAACAAATCATCATGCAGCATGACCGCATCCTTCGCTCCGATGCACACTTCCGCGCCCGTTGCTTGCTTAAGCTGAGCGGCGCCGAGAATATGGTCAAAATGGCCATGCGTCAGCAGAATGTATTGCAGCTTTTTCCCGTCAAGAGCCTGCAAGAGCGCCGGCGTTATATCGCCGGGGTCGATCACAGCGGCGTTTTGATTTTCATCCGTCAACAAATAGCAATTCGAGCTCATATTTCCCATGATAAAGGTTTGAATTTGCATAGAAATATCCTTCCTTATTTTGCCCATTGATCGGTATCAAACAAAATCGTCACCGGTCCATCATTCAAAAGCTCGACTTGCATGGAGGCGCCAAACTCCCCTTTTTCAACAACAGACACGCCATTTTCCCGGAGAGCAGACATATAAACCTCATAAAGAGAGCGGGCTTGCTCCGGCGGCGCTGCGGAAGAAAAAGACGGTCGGTTTCCTTTTTTGCAGTCCGCGCAAATCGTAAACTGCGAAACAACCAGAGCGGCTCCGCCGACATCCAAAAGCGAAAGATTCATTTTATCCGCTGCATCGGTAAAAATACGCAGTTTTGCCGTTTTCGCCGCCAGAAGCCGGGCGTCGCTTTCGGTGTCGCCTTCCCGCACGCCCAGCAGGACAAGAAAGCCTTTCCCGATTTCCCCGACAACGGCTCCGCCGACCGATACTTTTGCGTGACTGACACGCTGAATCACTGCTCTCATAGTATGTCCTTCTTTTTTTCATTTGCCAATCACGAACGAGTTATTTTTACTACTCCGTTGATTTTGTCCAGCCGTGAAGTAACATTGCGTAAATGCTCGATCGAAGAAACGGAAAGCGTTAACACAATAGCGGTCACTTCCTGCCGGCTTTTGTCCCGTACAGTATAAACATTTAATATCATCACATGCATATTTGCCAGAACAGCGGTAATATCCGCCATCAAACCATAGCGATCAACACAGGCAATATGAAGCGTTGCGCAGAAATCTTCTTTGACATCGGCGTCCCAATAGGCCTTGAGCCACCGTTCCGGTTGCGAGCAATGTTCGATATCCTTCGGGACATTCGGACAATCCCGCTTATGCACGGATACACCGCGGCCGCGCGTGATATAACCGATAATTTTATCGCCGGGAATCGGGTTGCAGCATTTGGCAACTTTCACCAGACAATTGTCGATCCCTTCAATGACGATACCGTCATTTCCATGCTTCACACGACGCTCAGTCGGTTTCAGCTCCTGTGGTTCAACGGGTTTTGCCAGCTTATTATACTCGTCGCGGATATGCGGCATAATACGGCTAATGACCACGCCGCCATAACCGATGGAAGCATAAAAATCATCTGCATCCTTGCAATGATACCGTTCTGCCAAATCGGAAATAAATTTATTATACTCTTCTTCCGGCAAACGAATATTGCTTCTTTTTAATTCCCGTTCCAGTTCGGCCTTGCCTTCAACAATATTCTCATCGCGGCGCTCTTTTTTGAACCACATACGGATCTTGTTGCGCGCTTCACCTGTTTTTACAATGTTCAGCCAGTCACGGCTTGGACCTTTGCCCTGCTGCGCTGAAGTCAGGATTTCCACGATTTCGCCGGTTTTTACCTGATAATCAATGGGGACGATTCTGCCGTCTACTTTAGCGCCAGTCATGCGGTTGCCGACAGCGGAATGGATCGCATAAGCGAAATCGATCACAGTCGAGCCCTGCGGCAGACAAATGACATCGCCCCGAGGCGTTAAGGTATAAACCTCATCCGGCACCAGATCGTTTTTTATTGCGGCGACAATATCCGTAACATCTTCCGCAGAATTTTGTGTTTCCAAAAGCTGACGGATCCATGCCATTCGCATTTCCGGTTTCTCTTTTCCGGAGTTCATACCCAACTTGTATTTCCAATGCGCGGCAACACCGTATTCAGCCGTCCGGTGCATTTCCCATGTGCGGATCTGCACCTCAAACGGAAGCCCTTCACGGCTTAAAAGCGTTGTATGCAAAGACTGGTACATATTCGGTTTGGGGGTTGAAATATAATCCTTAAAACGACCGGGGATCGGCCGGAACATATCATGAATAATTCCAAGACAATTGTAACAATCCGTAACGGTATCTAAAATGATACGAACGGCGTAAATATCATAAATCTGATCAAAATTCTTATTTTGAAGATACATTTTCCGGTAAATCCCGTTGACGCTTTTGACTCTGCCTTCAATCGCAGCATCACCGCAGATCGGCAAAATACGCTTCCGGATTTTTTCTTTGATTCCTTCAAGAAATTCCGTACGCTGTGAGCTCTGCGCCGCAAGCTGATCGCTGATCTCTTTATAGGCAATCGGGTCAAGGAACATGATCGCACGATCCTCTAATTCCTCTTTGACGGCGCGGATACCAAGTCGATGCGCAATGGGGGCATAAATTTCCAGCGTTTCCCGCGCGATTTCCCGTCTTCGCTGCTCCGGAACATATTGGAGCGTTCGCATATTATGCAATCGATCCGCCAACTTCACAATAATAACGCGGATATCCTGGCTCATGGCCAGCAGCATTTTTCTTAAATTTTCAGCCTGCTGCTCTTCCCGGGTAAACAGCGGTATTTTGCCGATTTTTGTAACGCCATCCACCAGATTGGCGACCTCATCCCCGAATTGCGCCCGGATCTCATCGAGCGTAACCGGCGTATCCTCCACCACATCATGAAGCAGCGCAGTTTCCAGAGACGGTGGGTCCATACCGAGTTGAAAAAGAATGTCAGCAACCGCAATGGGATGAATAATATACGGCTCACCCGATTTGCGTTTCTGCTCATGATGCGCGCGAAACGCCAAATCAAACGCCTGATCAATTACCTGAAGGCTTTCCTCGGAAAAAGAATCAGCAATTTTTTTCCGGAATTCCTCATATCCGCTTTTTGAAAAATCCATTGACATGACATTCACTCCCCTTCTCTAAACCTGTGCCTGATACCCAAGCGCTGTCAACAAAGGTGACTTTCCCAAATCGGTCTTCATCGCGCCAGGAACGGTTACCCAGCCGCTGCCGGATGGTGCGATCAACGAACACTCCGACAATGCGCGGATGGAAGTGCAGACCCTGCCGAATTCCTGTTCCGGCAAATGAAGCCGATGCAAAATAACTTCCGGCGTGCAGCTTTCACCCCCATGGGATTTTATGTATAGATAAACAGAACCAACAAAAGTGCGATTCGGAAGAATCTCCTTTTTTTGTGCCTCCGACAACAAACATCCGAACAGAGCCTGACGGAAAAGCTGATAAGAACGGAACAATGTGTCGTCATCGGTACCGGAAAAGCGCATTTCCTGAATCTGAACAGAAAGATGAACAGTTCCCTTATATTCATTCGGCTCAACAAGCGCCGCAATGTCGATGGTGTCACCGGTATGAAACGGAAACTGTTCCGGCGTCATACCGAATTTTATCGCCTGTAAGGCGGCACCGTCTCTGCTCAGCCGCAAACGAAGATGTTTGCCGCCGCCGAGTGCATCCACGCCCTCAAGACGCATATGGGAAAAAACAAAAACCGGTTTCGGATTTCCCTCACCAAAAGGTTCCAGCATCTGTAAAGATTCCAATAACGAGGAAGAAACGCCAGTCGGCATCAACTTACAACAGATCTTAAGTTCTTCACACGACGGCAAATGCGCTCTTGCGTAATCATTGATTGCTTCGCGAAAAGCCGGGATGTCTTCCGTTGCAAGTCCCAACCCTGCCGCTTGCTGGTGGCCACCGAAATGCGTCAAAAAAGCAGAAGAGGCGCAAAGCGCGTCATAAACGGAAAAATCGGAAACGCTTCGGCAGGAGCCTTTCGCCGTTCCGTCCGGCCGCTCTGTCAGGACAACCGCCGGCTTCCCATAGGCACCGCATAGCCGAGAGGCTACAATTCCCAAAACGCCTTCATGCCAACCTGGCGCACTTACAACGAGCACCGGGTCAACAGCAAATTCCGGGTGGTTAGCAAGGACAGAAACAATATCATCGGCAATCTCTTTTTCCGCTTCATGCCGCTGGCCGTTATAAGCCGACAACTCCGTTGCGTAATAACTTGCCGTCTCGCGCGTATCGCTTAGCAACAACCGCAATGCCGTTTCGGCGTTCCCCATTCTGCCGGCAGCGTTAATTCTGGGAGCAAGACCAAACGCGACATTGGTGGAAACAATCTGTTTCCCCTGCAATCCAGCCATTTCAGCCAAAACATCCAAACCGATCAGCGGTCTTTCATTTAAAAGCCGGAGGCCTGCCCGAACGATCCGGCGGTTGTCGTGAACCAACGGAACAACATCTGCTATTGTTCCGACAGCAGCGAACTGCGAATAGAATGAGAGCAAATCTTCATCTTCCCCGCCGGCCAGCGCGCGCACCAAATAAAAAGCGACGCCCACTCCGGCAAGATACTCCAGACCGGAAGCGTCATCTACGCGGTGGGGATCGACAACGGCGGCGGCTTTCGGAAGATCAGAGGATGGTTTATGATGATCGGTAATCACGAGGCGAACACCAAGGCGGTCGGCTTTTTCCGCAGCTTCAAAAGCAGTAATCCCCGTGTCAACGGTTATAATCAAGGATGCGCCCGTCTGAACGATTTTTTCAATGGCTTGCGGATGGACACCATAGCCTTCTTCCAAACGCGACGGAATATAGTAAACGACATCACAGCCCATCGCATCCAAAAAAGAATACAAAAGAGAAACAGCCGTAACACCGTCCGCATCATAGTCGCCATAAATACAAATACGCTCGCCATTTTCCATGGCAGCAGATATGCTGGCAACCGCCTTGTCCATATCCTTCAGGGTGTACGGGTCTTGCAGTACAACATCATCGTCTAAAAACGCATGAACCGTCTGAGGAGAGTCCATACCCTGCGCACTCAGCAGAAGTGCAGTCATCGCGCTGATCGAACAAGATTCCGAAAGCGCGGCGGCGCGCTCTTTATCTATTCGAGAAAAAATCCATTTTTTCCGCATTCGCACCCTCCAAAACGGAACGATCGTATTTCCACCCATTCTATATATTCTATTATTTTACATAATTGGCTATTCAAATGCAAGATGTTATCGAAAAAATAGACAAATCAAGAAATTTTTATGCTTTTGCATAGGAAAACAGGGATCCGATTTGCCGGATCCCCGTTTCTTTTTATTCATCGATTTGCTCTAACACATCTAACCACATACGCGCCGAAGCATCACTCGGCATCCGCCAGTCTCCGCGTGGAGAAAGAGCAACGCTGCCGACTTTTACCCCATCGGGCAGGCAACTACGCTTAAACTGCTGAGAAAAAAAGCGGCGATAAAAGACCTTTTCCCAATGAAGAATGGTTTTCGGAGAAAAATCCTGTAAAAAGGCGCGCTTTGCCAGCAGGAAGATTTTATCCGGTGAAAAACCGAAACGAAGCATATAATAAAGGAAAAAGTCATGCAGAGCATAGGGACCGATCAGTTCTTCCGTCTGCTGAACAATGTTCCCCTTTTCATCGGGCGGAAGCAATTCCGGACTGATCGGCGTTGCCAGAATATCTTTCAGGATGTCATTGACCTGCGGGAACAATTCATTTTCCATAACGCTTTCAATCATCCAGCGAATCAGAGTTTTCGGAACACCCGCGTTGACACCGTACATACTCATATGATCGGCGTTATAGGTACACCATCCGAGCGCCAATTCACTCAGATCACCGGTTCCCACAACAAAGCCACCGATTTTGCAGGCATAATCCATCAAAACCTGCGTGCGCTCACGCGCCTGTATATTTTCATAAGTCACATCAAAGGAGTCCTTCGGGTGATCAATGTCACGGCAATGTAAAGTACAGGCTTCTTTTATATCGATTTCAAGGGAAGTCACCCCAAGCTTCTTCATTAAATCGAGCGCATTGCTGTGTGTTCTGCCAGTAGTGCCGAAACAAGGCAATGTAATCGCAGTAATATCTGCCAATGATCTGTCGGCTTTTTTCATGGCAAACGCGCAAACCAAAAGCGCCAGCGTGGAATCCAAACCGCCGGAAACCCCGATTACCGGATGATATCCGACAACTTCACAGCGGCGCACAAGCCCCATAGCCTGCATTTCAAAAATAGACAGACAGCGGGCAAGGCGGTCCTTTTTGGACGCAGGCACAAACGGCAATTTATCGACCGGATACAGCGATCCGTCAGAATCGGCTTGGCGGTCGGTTATCAGCACTTTGCGATAAGAAAGATTACGGGTGATTCCCCCGTCATGATAGGTGTTTCTCTTTTTTCTGTCAGCGCGCAGCTTTTCAAGATCATAATCTGCGAGCAGATAATACCCGTCGCGTATGCCGTCGTTATTTTCTTTCAGGCATACGCCGTTTTCAAACATCCCGGCATATCCGCTGAAAATCAAATCCGTTGAAGATTCACCCCATCCGGCGGACACATAACAGTACCCGCAAACACAAGCCGCTGACTGGTGTGCAAGCAAAGAGCGCCGATATTCATGCTTGCCGATTGTTTCATTGCTTGCCGATAAATTAAAGATCAATTCAGCGCCGCCGAGAGAAGCAAAGGACGACGGCGGAACCGGCGCCCAAAGATCTTCACAAAGCTCAATACCAAAGGTCGCCCCATAGGCCTCAAATAAAAGATCGGTTCCAAACGGAATCGCTTCTTCCTGTGAAAGCAGAAAATACGACGGATCAATTTTTGTGGTTTTACAGTCCGCAGCAGAAGCAAACCACCGCTCCTCATAATACTCACTGTAATTCGGAATATGTGTTTTTGGCACAATGCCGAGCACTTTCCCGCCATGAAGCACAACGGCGCAGTTATACAGTCTGTTTTCGACGGAAACGGGCGCGCCTACAATCAGAACCGCAGGAATTTTTTTACTGAAAGAAGCAAGCGACCCGACGGCCTGACGACAGGTGTCTAAAAGGGCGTACTGAAAAAAAAGATCAGCACAGGAATACGCACTGACGCTCAGCTCTGGAAAAACCAGAATTTGCGCACCGTCTGCGCTGGCTTTTTGCGCCATATCGCGTATATATCCGATATTAAAAGAAGGATCTCCGATTTTCACCTTGGGAACGCACGCTGCCGTTCGTATATAATCAAACATTTTGCTCAGTCCCTCACTTAAAAAGCAAATCAATTATTTTACTTATTATAAAGTTTCATTACGGTATTGTCAATCATGCGCCCTTATCGCAACAAAAAAATTTAACGAAATTTTTTGGCAAGATATAGTATACATTACCAAAAATAAAAAGATTGACTACAAGATATTGATTCCACAAAAAGGAAATGATATAATTGTTGCTGTTCGCAAATATTTCTATTCAGAGGAGTTTTTATTATATGAAAGTAATTAAACGAGACGGCACCATTGTGGATTTTGACCGCAGCAAAATCGTTTTGGCGCTTCGCAAAGCAAATCAGGCAGTCGAAGAGGATCAGCGCGTCAGCGATGAACAGATTGAGCAAATCGTTTCTCATATTGAAAACAAACATCGTCAGCGCTATCTGGTGGAAGATATTCAGGATATCGTAGAAAAAAAGCTGATGGAACTTGAAAAGTTCGACCTTGCAAAGGCGTATATCATTTACCGCTATACCCGCGCGCTGGTTCGGAAGGCCAACACAACCGACGAATCCATCCTTTCGCTGATCCGCAACAGCAATAAGGATGTCATGGAGGAAAACTCCAACAAAAACGCAGTTATGGCTGCAACGCAGCGCGATCTGATTGCCGGTGAGGTTTCAAAGGATATTACTAAACGCCTTCTGCTTCCTGAAAACATTTCCAAAGCGCATGAAGAAGGAATTCTTCATTTTCATGATGCTGATTACTTTATTCAACCGATTTTCAACTGCTGCCTGATTAACATCGGGGATATGCTGGACAACGGAACGGTAATGAACGGCAAATTGATTGAAAGCCCCAAGAGCTTTCAGGTCGCCTGCACCATCATGACCCAGATTATTGCTTCTGTAGCCAGCAGTCAGTATGGCGGTCAATCGGTTGATATCCGCCATTTGGGTAAATATCTTCGCTATACAAAAGAAAAATTCCGCAAAAAAATCATTGAAGCCTCCCATGGCGAACTTTCCGACGATATGGTTGAGCAGTTGACCATGGAGCGGTTAAACGATGAGCTGCGCTCCGGCGTACAAACCATTCAGTATCAAATCAATACCCTGATGACGACCAACGGGCAGTCACCGTTTGTGACAATCTTTATGTATTTGGAAGACGGCGACGAATACATTGAAGAAAACGCCATGATCATTGAAGAGATCTTGCGCCAGCGCCTGGAAGGGATTAAAAATGAAGTCGGCGTTTATGTCACACCGGCTTTCCCGAAACTGATTTATGTGCTGGACGAAAACAATTGTCTGAAAGGCGGCAAATACGACTATATTACCGAACTTGCCGTTAAGTGTTCCGCAAAACGCCTGTATCCGGACTATATCTCTGCGAAAAAAATGCGGGAAAATTACGCCGGGAATGTTTTTTCCTGCATGGGCTGCCGCAGTTTCCTGTCTCCCTGGAAAGATGAAAACGGAAATTATAAATTTGAAGGCCGTTTTAACCAGGGTGTTGTCAGTATCAATTTGCCGCAAATCGGTATTTTGGCGAAAGGTGACGAAAAGGTCTTTTGGGAGCTGCTGGATGAGCGTCTTCAGATCTGCTATGAAGCATTGATGTGCCGCCACAACGCGCTGAAGGGCGTTCGCTCCGACACAAGCCCTGTCCATTGGCAGTATGGCGCCATTGCCCGGTTGAAAAAAGGCGAAACAATCGATCCGCTGCTTGAAAACGGATACTCTACCCTTTCTTTGGGCTATATCGGTCTGTATGAAGTCACCAAATTGATGAAAGGCGTAAGTCACACCGACCCCAAAGGAACTGAGTTTGCGCTTCGCGTCATGAAACACCTGAGAAGCGCCACCGACCAGTGGAAAAAAGACACCGGACTTGGATTCGCGCTGTATGGCACACCGGCCGAATCACTGTGCTATCGCTTCGCCCGGATTGACAAAGAGCGCTTCGGCAGCATTCCCGATGTCACTGATAAAGGCTACTATACCAATTCTTATCATGTTGATGTGCGTGAGCATATTGACGCCTTTTCAAAATTCACTTTTGAAAGCCAGTTCCAGGATATTTCATCGGGCGGTGCGATCTCTTATGTGGAAATTCCCAATATGCGCCATAATCTGACCGCACTGGAAGATGTGGTACGCTTTATTTACGATAACATTCAATATGCCGAGTTCAATACCAAATCCGACTACTGCCAGGTCTGCGGTTTTGACGGTGAAATTATTATCAACGATGACAACGAATGGGAATGCCCGAACTGTGGCAACAAGGATCATGACAAAATGAATGTTACGCGCCGTACCTGCGGTTATCTCGGAGAAAACTTCTGGAATGTCGGCAAGACAAAAGAGATCAAGGCGCGCGTTCTGCATTTATAAGGAGTTTCGGCTTGAATTACGCGGATATAAAAAAATACGACATTGCGAACGGTGTCGGCGTGCGTGTTTCCCTGTTTGTCAGCGGATGCCGGCACCACTGTAAGGGCTGTTTCAATCAGGAAGCATGGGATTTTACCTATGGAAAACCTTTTACAGCTGCGGTCATCGAGGAAATATTGACAGCTTTAAAGCCGGATTATATCCGGGGCTTGTCTCTTTTGGGCGGAGAGCCGCTTGATCCCAAAAACCAGCAGGATGTTCTGCTTTTATTGCGCAGATTTAAAAAAGAATTTCCCGATAAAACAGTCTGGTGCTATACCGGCTATGATTTTGAAGCAGATCTTTTGCCTTTAAAAATCGGGGATGAACACATTCTTTCTGAAATTCTCCGCTCGCTGGATGTATTGGTGGATGGAAAATTTATCGAGGCGCTGAAAAGCAAAGATCTTCGCTTCCGCGGTTCCTCAAATCAACGGATTCTGGATGTTGCCGCTTCCCTTTCAGCAGGCAAAGCGGTTTTATTACCCGGCAACTGGAATATTGAGCATTAAGGAGAGTTGGACGAATATGCAGATACGAATTAAAAAACTGAAGGAAAATGCTGTTATCCCCACATACGGCACTGCTTTTTCAGCCGGCGCTGACTTGTACGCCTGTTTAGACAATGACGAGGTCGTTATTTTCCCTCATCGGACTGTCTTTATTGGAACAGGACTGGCTTTTGAAATCCCGGAAGGCTACGCCGGATTTACCCATGCCAGGAGTGGACTTGCCTCAAAAAACGGTCTTGCTCCCGCCAATAAGGTCGGCGTTATTGATTCAGATTATCGGGGCGAACTGATCGTCGCTCTCCACAACCATTCGGAAACGCCTCAAATCGTCAAAAACCATGATCGGATCGCGCAACTTGTCATAGCACCGTATATTCATGCCGATTTTCAGCTTTCTGATACGCTGTCTGAAAGCGGTCGCGGCGATGGCGGCTTTGGCTCCACAGGAAAATAAATTTCGCCATTCACAACTTTCACTTGCTTTTTGTCTTTCTGTCCATTATAATATGTGTTAACAATAGGAGGTTGTTTTATGGCTGGAGTTTTACAACAAATTTTATCGTTTTTCATGTCTATCCTTGCGTTTTTTGTCTCTTTGCTCGGTGTTCCCGTTGATACAGTTGCCTATCAGGACATTGCGTACGGCACCGATCAGAATCAGACCCTGGATCTATACCTGCCTGACAGCTATGATAAGGAAATCGGGCTTGTCGTCATGATTCATGGCGGAACATGGCAGCGCGGCGACAAATCGTACTTTGCAGATGATATTGCCAATGATTCATCTGAATATAACATTGCCTGCGCAAGTATCAATTATCGTTTGATTTCTTACGGCGGTTCCGTATCCATGCAGGATATTTATGATGATATAACCGCTGCCATTTCAAAATGTATCGACATTGCCGCAGAACAAGGTATTACCATC
>CALWIU010000041.1 GCA_944380845.1 uncultured Clostridia bacterium
AGACTCAATCACTGCGCGACGGCCTTCCTATCTGTCTTCCCTCCATGGCGGAGAAGGAGGGACTCGAACTTGCCAGGCAAGCCCTCTTGCGGTGCCCGAAATTCTTTTCGCTCGCCGTCGCTCGCAAGAATTTCGACCGCTGCGCCTGACTCTGTTCGCTTCATCGCCCACCGGGCGCGCTCACAGAGTCAGCCCGCGCCTTTCGGCGCTCGGGTTCGAGTGGATTAAACAAAAAAGAGGGAAGGCAGATTTATCTGTCTTCCCTCTATGGCGGAGAAGGAGGGACTCGAACCCTCGCGCCGGTTACCCGACCTACGCCCTTAGCAGGGGCGCCTCGTCACCAACTTGAGTACTTCTCCATGGTAGCGTGATTTATCTATATGAAAGCGAAAAAGCGGTTTTGTTCTGGCGGAGAGAGTGGGATTCGAACCCACGGTACCGTGATGGTACGACGGTTTTCAAGACCGTTCCGTTATGACCGCTTCGGTATCTCTCCGAATAAGAAGCGGTTATTACTATATCATATGCCCCCAGATTTGTCAAGGGGAAAATCAATTTTTGTTGCAACTGCCTGTTTAGGCGTCTTCAATCACCAGATGCAGAGGAACCTCAAAAAGTCGGCGTGCCGCTGTCTGTTCGTTCACGCCGGAAGAGTAATCCAGGGTGAGAGTGGGCGTCAGAGTCGTTCCGCTCTGCGCATGGAAATACAGACGGATCAGCCATTTGCTTGTAATACATTTGCCGTCTGACGCGCGCAGATGCGCCTGTGCGAAGGGCGTATTGTTCGGGTCATCTTCAGCGGGAAGGATTTCCATACGGTCAAAACCCATACCCGAGCAGGAAAGATTGTGAAGTACCGCGTAAAAATCGGCTTCGGTTTTTTCAGCTGAAAAAGCAATCTGCGCCATATACTCGCCGTTGTCGGAAGGGGAAAAGGTTTGCTCGACATTTTCAAACGACAAATTCACACGATTGACCGTTTGAGAAACGACCGCGCCGTGTTGTTCTTTCGCGGACTGAAAAACGGCAGCACCGGCAAAAACAGCGGTAAGCAGAGCCAAAAGCAAGCATAAAATAAGAATACCGGTTTTTTTCATTGACGATCCTCCGAAGGTTTCTTCAAGTTTATTGTACGCTTTTTATGCGATGAAGTCAATCGGAAAAATTCTCTTGCGGATTCATTCAGATAGAGGGCGAATGCTGATTTCTCCTGACTCCAGATATTCTTTTTCCCCGTTTTGATATTCCACCAAAAGACGGCAATCTTTATCGACATCCAGTGCTTTTGCCGGTGTCTTTTTGCCGGAGCGAATGACCAGAATTTGTTTGCCGAGAACAAAGCAGCGTTCACGATAACGAGCCGGATAGACTTTCTTTTCTTCTGTTTTGTAATATGCAAAAAACGATTCAAAAAAAAGGCAGCCAAGCGGTTACGGCCATCGGGGCGGATCGTTGGGAAAACAGAGCCTGCGATATGTGACAGTTCCGGGGGAAACCCATCGCGCGGGGGATAGACATTTATCCCGACGCCAACAATCAAAAATTCTGCTTGTGAGGTCGCCGGATCGACTGCGCCTTCTGTTAAAATGCCGCAGACCTTTTTGCCGCTGACAAATACATCGTTGACCCATTTGATGGATGCGCTGCCGGCGCCGGCAATCTCAATCGCTTCGCACGCGGCGACAGCAGCGATGGTTGTTACATTTGCGGCGTCACACAGATCGAGACTTTGCGGCCTGAGAAGAATACTGCAATAAACGCCGGTGTCTGCGGGGGAATAAAAGGCTCTTCCCATTCGTCCCTTGCCGCCGGTTTGTTTTTGCGCCAATAGGACGGTGCCTTCTTTTGCTCCGCCCATGGCGGTCTGACGCAGCAGTGTATTGGTCGATGTTACTTCGCGCCGGATGGTAAGGGAAAGATCCGGAATCAACAGGTGTTTTTGTATGCCGGTCAGCGTCAGCGGATCATCGTCCATGACCGTAGGCAGCGGCGATTGTTGTTCGGCAGCTGTTTTGTTATTATGCGTTGTCTGCAAAAGGATCACCTCAGCGCCAAAATTCATTTATCGGTCGATTGTTCTGTGCAGGCGGACATAAGCAGCAAGGCTTTCCCCTAATTCGTTCAGTGTTTCTTCCAGCTTTTCCGGGTCAAAGCCGTTCAAATTGATCAGACAGGAATCCATAAGCCCGCCCATAATAAAGGCGACCATGGTTCGCTCCCATCGATTGCTTTTGGCATTGAAGCCGTTTGATTCTGCAATTTTTTCACTGAGGCGCTGTTTTAAATTGTATGAAAACTCCGGCGCCAGAGGGGAAGAAGCAAGTTTTTGATAAAAAGCAAGATTATCTTTAAAATAGGACACCACAGCGTGGATGTATGCCTGCGGATTCATTGCGATTTTATCAAGGCTGAGATCATGCACCAGGGATAATATTTCGTCAAACATCTCGTTTTGCCACTGCGTTTTGCAGTCGTATATATCCATAAAATGCAAATAAAAAGTGCTTTTGTTCACATCTGCTTTTTCGCAAAGTTCCTTGACGGTAATATTGCGGATATCCCGTTCAAAAAGCAGGGACACCAGCGCCGAGTAGATATTGGTCTTTGTTCGTTTGATTCGTCTGTCCGGCATTTCAACACTTCCTGTCAGGGATTTTCTCTTCTATTCTATACGCTGCCGGGATGTTTGTCAATCAGAATGCGGGCATAAACCCGTAACCCGGCGCATAAGTGTGAAGAGGGGGCGATTTTATGAATATGAGTGTGGTGCCTGTTGATGTGGCATACAGCGGGCAATTGACAAGATCCGTTTGCGACGCTTTGTCAGAAACCTATCAGGGGATCAAGTGCAAAGCTGAGGGAAAAAGTATTTCAGGGCAAACGATCCCGGTTTTGTCCATCGGGGAGGGCGAGAAAGAAGTTTTTTTCGCGGCGTCTTTTCATGCAAATGAATGGATCACAACGCCTCTTGTTTTAAAGTTTGCAGAGGATTACGCCCGGGCAATAAAAGACAATACGGAAATTTCCGGGCGCCGTGCAGCCGAGCTTTTTCATGCGGTGCGTCTTTTTGTATTGCCAATGGTCAATCCTGACGGTGTCGATCTGGTCAATGGATTTTTACAGGGCGTTCTGCGGGAAAATGCTTCCTATATTGCCGAGCAATACCCGAATGTTCCTTTCCCGGAGGGCTGGAAAGCCAATCTGCTGGGAACGGATCTGAATTTAAACTTTCCGGCTGGCTGGCGGTTGGCAAGGCGAATGAAATTTGCCGCCGGCTTCACGACGCCTGCGCCGCGTGATTTTGTCGGATTTGCTCCGCTGAGCGCACCGGAAGCGCGAGTCGTTTATGATTTTACCCTTCGCCGTGATTTTTCAATGATCCTGGCTTTCCATACGCAGGGAAACATCATTTATTGGAAATACGACGACTATGAGCCGCCGATGTCCCGTCATATTGCGCAGATTTTATCTGAAGCCTCCAGCTACCCTCTTGAGCTGACCCCGGCATTTTCTTCGCAGGCCGGTTATAAGGATTGGTTTATTAAGAATTATGATCGTCCCGGCTATACCGTGGAATGCGGAATCGGCAAGAATCCGCTGCCAATCCGTGATTTTTGGAATATATATCGCGCGGTTTTGCCATTGATGGCGGCTGCTTTGGATTCAGCGGCAAAACTTTTGTAGAAGATCAAAAAGAACGACAGAAAATCTTGCTTTTTCTTTAGCCTTTTTGTATAATTATAGCAAGCCCTTAACGGCTGCGCCCTGCGGTATGCGGCGCTGCCGATTTTAACAATGAGGAGTAAAGCAATGGAAGGACCATATCAACTTAAAAAACACAAATGTCGATTTGTCAAGATCCTGCCGCTGTATTCTGATGAAATACCGGAGGAGCTTTTCTATGCGGTATCGGACAAGCCCGATCTTCGCTCGTTCCCCTATCCGCTGCCGGCATCGCCTTCGGCCTATTTCTGCTCGGCGCAGACATCGGACGGTATTTGCTGGTACGGTGCGGACAACGGCGTGACTGCTGTGGATCTTGCCGCCGAAAGACCCTCTTTCCGCGTGATGTACTTCAGCGCGGAACGGTATCTGCCGGATAATTAGGTAAAATCTTTGTATGCCGCCGGAAGCGTGCTTTGGGTTCAGTGCCGTACCGGTGCGGCGCGCATCGAAATGAAGGAGATATCCTGCGAAGAAAAAGCAAAGCTGCTATATGCTGAAACCCGCAAAGCGGTTGACCGGCGCGGCATGGTAACCAGCAAGTTTTTGACCGAACCGCGCGTGATCGAGTCGGCGGTTTCCTATGGGCATTCAGACAATGACGGTTGCTTCACCGCTGCCTTTGCCATCGGTGAGATTTTTCATTATGCTTATAACAAGCGGACAAAGGGTCCCAATCATCCCGATACATTAAACGCAAAAGCGGCAGCTAACCGTGCCAGCGAAGCTTGTCTGCTTTTGATGAATATTTCCGGTAGAGGAAACGGCTTTGTCGCCCGTACCTATCTGGCGCCCGATGAGCCGCTGCCGGACGATGGTCTGTTTTTCCGTAAAACCGAGGACGGAACCGCTGTTTGTCTGGATACCAACGAGGCGAGAAAGCGGGGAATGGTTGGCTTGAAGGTGAAATCCGACGCCCCGGTGCCTTCGCGTTTGGCGCGTCAGTATCGCTCTTTGGGTTACGACGATGTCGGCATTCGCTATAAAGGAGATACCTCCAGCGATGAAGTAACGCTTCATTTCTTGAATATGCGTTATGCCTATGATCTGCTTTGCGATGACGACGAGGAATTGCGGGAGCTGATTGTAAATTCCTGTAAAAATCTGATGAATCACATCATTGATAACGGGTATATGCTGATGGAAGCGGACGGCAAGCCAACCACTTGGGCGCGCTGGTATCCCGATTATTTTCAAACGGAGGTCGGCTGGGCGGATGCCTGCCTGAATTCCGCTGAAATTCTGATGTATCTTCAGGTAACCATGCACATTACCGGCGAGGAAGGCAAATGGCGTGAGCATTATGAAAAGCTCATCCGCACCTATCATTACGACGACTTGCCTTTGCTGCATTATGACCGCTTTTCTCATTATTCCTATGCGCTTGGAAATGACTGTGCAGAGGAATTGATGTACGGTGACAATATGCTGGCAGTCTGTGCCTTCTGGGGGCTCATTGACCTTGAAACCGATCCGGTACGCAAGGAAAAATTCCGAAAAGCTCTGCGCACATGGGATCATACCTTGCTGCGTGAAGTAAATCCCGGGTATTTGTACCCCTGTAAACTGGTCTGCCCGGACTATCCGCTGGATGAAGAAGCGGTGGCAGACTGGTTCTATCATAATAATGTCAGCCGTCTGACGGCAGATGTCAACATGGTTCGCCGCGATCAGCCCAAGCGCATTCTGTTCGGCGGCAGAGCGGAAACCAGTTGGCTCATGCAGCCGGATGAACTGCGTATTGCGCGATATGACAGCAATTTCAACGCCTATTACGAGCAAATCGGCGGCAGCTTGCAATCGGTTGAAACCTGCTATGTGTATACTTTTGCCTATTGGACAGGCAAGTATTTCGGATTTATTGATTGAGAGGGGCGAAAAGAATGGAAAACAAAAAAAATATACATCTGATCGGCAACGCCCATTTGGATCCTGTTTGGCTCTGGAAACGAATGGAAGGACAAACTGAAGTTTTACAAACTTTCCGCTCCGCACTGGATCGGATCCGTGAGTACGATGATTTTGTTTTTACCTGTTCTTCCGCCGCGTATTATGATTGGGTGGAAAAAACGGATCCGAAGATGTTCCGTGATATTGTTTTGGCTGTTCGGGACGGACGCTGGGTTCCTGTCGGCGGTATGTGGGTTCAGGCTGATTGCAATATCCCATCCGGCGAGAGCTTTGCCCGGCAGCTTTTGTACAGCCAGCTGTACTTCTTGGAAAAATTCGGCAAAATCTGCAAAACCGGTTATCATGTCGATTCGTTCGGTCACAATGCAATGCTTCCGCAGCTTCTCAAACAGGGCGGTATGAATCAATATGTAATGATGCGCCCAAATGAAAAGGAAAACCCGGACATTCCCAAAGGGGTTTTCTGGTGGGAAAGCCCGGACGGTACCCGCGTTCTGACTTATCGGATCCCAACGGGATACGGCGAGCACGGCAGAGCGGCTTTGGATAAATCAATGAAACTGCTGCGTGAAATCGCCGCAGAAAAAGATCACAGCATGATGCTGTTTTATGGCGTTGGCAATCACGGAGGCGGTCCGACCCGCGGGGATATCGAATATTTGCAGCGCTATGTTGAAAAAAGCAGCGATGTGCAGTTTTCGGATCCCACGACTTATTTTGAAGAAGTTATGCAGACCATGGTCGATCTGCCGGTCTGGAAAACGGAGTTGCAGCACCATGCCAGTGGCTGCTATTCGGCAACATCTCTTGTTAAAACCCAGAACCGCCAGACGGAAAATCTTCTTTATGCTGCCGAGACCTGGGACACCATCGCTTCGCAGCTTGTCAACCGCGCGGCAGAGACAGAACGCTTTGCCAATGCGTGGAAAAAGGTTTGTTTCCAGCAGTTCCATGACATCCTGTGCGGCTGTTCCATTGTGGAAGCCTATGATGATGTGCGCGATGCCTTCGGCTATGCGAAAACCATTGCTGACGAAACGAAAACCAATGCGCTTTTGCAGATCAGCAGCAACATCGATACCTGGGTCGAGGGCGTTTCCGACCCCGTCAGCGGAGACGCGCGGCACAACGACGGCGGCCGTGATTTTCTGCGCCCGGTGGTGGTATTCAATTCGCTGTCTGTTGCCGTCAAAACACCGGTTCGCGTTCCCTCGCCTTCAGCGCGTGTCTATGATGAAGCGCATGAGCCGGTTCTGTTTTCCAATGTCCGTTCTTCTGCCTCGAACGGCAGTCATCAGGACACGCTGTTTCTTGCCGAGGTGCCGCCCTTTGGATATCGCACCTATTGGCTTGGCGAAACCGAGGACGGCGGCGTAAAAGCCCGTTCCGGTCTAAAGGCAGGGAAGTCCTTTCTGGAAAATGAATTCATGCGCGTAGAATTTGACCGGAAAACAGGTGGCATCAGCCGACTGCTGGATAAAAAATCAGGTATCGAGTATTGCGGCAATCGCCAGCTTGGCATACCTGTGGTTCTTCGGGACGAGAAAACCGATACCTGGGCGCATAATGTCTTTACCTTCGATGACTTCATCGGGCCGATGCAGCTGGAAAGCATGGAGCTTGTTGAAAAAGACGGCGTTCGTGCGGTGCTGCGGCTTCGCTTTGTGTATGAAAAATCGTATCTTTCCTGCGATTATATTTTGGCGCAATCGGCATCGGTGCTGCGTGTAAAATGCCGCGCTCTCTGGCAGGAAAAATTTACCATTGTCAAGATCCCCTTTGCGCTCGGCGGCAGTGAACCTCGCTTTACTTCGCAGATCCCCAGCGGTTTCCTGGTTCGTGAACCGGTCGGTACAGAAGAACCCTGCCAAAAATGGATTGATTTGACAGTAACAGATGACGATGGAAAACGCCGCGGGCTTTCGGTTGTCAACGATAGCCGGTATAGCTGTGACTGCACCGGCACAAGGCTTTCGCTTACCGTTCTGCGCAATGTTATTTTTGCCGATCATTATTCCAATCGTCCCCCCGCAGACTTCCGGTATACGGATGAGGGGCTGAGCTGTTTTGAATACGGTGTTGTTTTGCATGAAGGTGAGGTCTCGCCTTCTGCGCTGACCGCTGAAGCACAGGCGTTTAACATCCGCCCCGATGTCATTCTTGCCGGCTACCATAAAGGCTCAATGCCGCAAAAGGCCAGTTTTGTAAAAATTGACGCGCCGAATGTGCTTGTCACCGCCCTTAAACTCTCTGAGGACGGGAGCGACAGTGTGGTTCTGCGTCTTTATGAGACGGAAGGAAAAGAAAAAACACGCATCAGCGTTATGAGTGAGTTATTAAACTGCGGATTTTATTCTGACCTGACAGCCAATCAGATCAAAACTTTCCGTATTGATTCGTCCGGACGGGTCTACGATGTCAACTTCCTGGAAGGCATCGACAGAAAATAAGTACCAATCGAGAGGAGTCTTCAGTATGAAAATGGTCTGGAAAGCTGCTTTGGGTGCGGCAGCCGCCGCTGTGGGCGCTACTGTTGTCAAAGCGGCGATGTATAAGCCCGAAGTAAAAGAAGCAAAAAGTTTCCCTGCGGAAGCGGTTGATTTGGATCGGTTTAAACGGAATTTATCCGACGCCATCAAAATTCAAACCATTTCCGACCGGGATTCTGACAAGGTAGACTGGAGCAAATTCGAGCAATTTCATTCGTTTTTGCGCGAACGCTATCCGTTGATTCACCAAAAACTTTCTTTGGAAATCGTCGGAAAGGCCAGTCTGATGTATTTCTGGCAAGGTACTGACTCCTCTTTGGATCCGATCGCCATGCTGGCGCATCAGGATGTTGTTCCCATTAGCCCCGGCACGGAATCGGCATGGGAACATGATCCTTTTGGCGGCGAGGAAGCCGACGGCTTTATCTGGGGCAGAGGCGCACTGGATATCAAGAACCATTTGATCGGCGTAATGGAGGCAATCGAAACTCTTTTGGAAGAGGGCTTCACGCCCCAGCGCTCGATTTACATCCTTTTTGGTCACAATGAAGAAATAATGGATCGTGAGACTTCCGGCGCAACTTTGATGTGCCAGGTGTTGAAAGAGCGCGGCGTTCATCTGGAAGCGATTCTTGACGAAGGCGGTGCGATCCTTCCGGTGCATGTCGGCAAACTGCTGGATGTCAATTTGGCAGGCGTCGGCATCGCGGAAAAAGGCTATGCCGATTTTGAAATCTCAATTGACGCCGTGGGCGGGCATTCCTCTCAGCCGCCGAAGCATACGGCGCTGGGAAAAATGGCAAATGTGATTCGTGATCTGGAAAACAACCAGTTCAAAGCCGAGCTGACTCCCATGATGCAGGAGTTATTTGACCGGATCGGCAGAAGGGTTTGCTTCCCGGCAAAGCTGATTACCTGCAATTTACCGCTGCTCAAGCCCCTTGTGTTGGAAATTATGAAACAGATTCCGCCCGCTGCCTGTATGACCCGCACAACGACCGGCGTCACAATGGCAAGCGGCAGCCCCGCGCCGAATGTTTTGCCGCAGAGAGCGACTATCAATGTGAACTTCCGCATTATGCCCGGCGAAACCATTGCCGATGTGGAACAGCATATCCGCAAGGTGTCCTCTGTGAAAGATATTGAAGTAAAACTGGTGAAAGGAAAAGAGCCTTCGGCAATTTCTCCGACCGATTCCAAAGCGTTCCAGGCCATTGAAGAGATTTGTTATGGCATGAACCAGAAAAATCTGGTAGCGCCCTATCTGGTTATGGGCGGAACGGACGCCTGTAACTATGAGGCGGTTTGTGAAAACATTTATCGGTATTCTCCTTACATGGTCAACACCGAGCTGCTTTTGACCACGCATGGCACCAATGAGCGGATTCCCGTTGATTGTCTCGCCGACGGCATTGCGTTCTTTAAACGCTATATCCGCGCCATGTGCGAATAAGGTAATCTCTGCTTCCCGGGATGATTACTTCCTGCTCATAAAAGAGGGAGCAGGGGAAACAGATAAAAATAAAATCCGCAGGATGGTGAAATCCTGCGGATTTTTTTCGTGTATTATTCAAACAGTTCAGAAAGGAAATAGGCGATGGAATTTGCCCGTTTGCCGTCTGCGCCGGTAACTTCTATACGAAAATAGACATCGTCGTCCCTAAGGGGCAGTTCCGCTTCCGTCAAAAGCGCATTCCCCACGGCTTCCGCCCTTTCGCCGTGGCGCGTTGCTGTGCCGAGGGTAATGGAGCGCGCGGGAGAGCTGCGTACATGAACGGTCTTCTTTTCGGTATCAATGCTCAGGGATAAAATGTCCGGTCCGTTGGAACAGTAAAAATCCCCGGCTTCCAGCGCATGAATGATGCCGGCATAGCTCAGCTCGCCTCCGGTCATAACCCAGCCGCCAAAGGAATCACAAAGCGGATCGCCGGGCAAATGACAGTCGTGGTTATCGTCGGTCATCGTGCAATACAGCCGGTCGCAGTGTCCCCAGCGAAGCATGTCATCGTAAACATTGACTTGATTTTCATGCAGACCGTCGCCGATATAACAGCCGTAATTGAAGATCTCTAAAAAATCGATATGCTTCAAAGGCGCATAATCTTCAAAGTTTTGAAGGGACCAGTAGGGATGATTGTAGCTGCACAGAAATCCCTGCGATTTGATTTTTTCGATAAAGAGATTCAGCGATTCTTTGTCGTCATAATCTGGTTCCGGCGGAATGACGGGTATCAGATCCGGAGTTTTGGCAAAAAAGTTAAAGTGATAGCATTTCCCCGGACCGAAGCGCTCTTTTTCTTTGCGTTCAACGTTTTGTTCATAGGCGTTGAGCACAACAAAATCGTCCCGCTGCAAATCATTATGAGAATAAAACCGGTCATGATCGGATAGCGCCACAAAAGCATATCCGTGGTCATAATATGCGTTTACAATCTGCTCTGGCGTCATCTGACCATCTGACAAGGTGGTGTGACAGTGCAAATTGCCCTTGTACTTATTTTTTTCTGTTAATAAATAGCGGATCATGGTTCAACCAGCTTTCTGTTTTATTGTTTGGTAAAATAAAGCATCAGACTTGCGCCGTCCCGGTTCAGGTCGCGGTCGGACAAGTTCAACCCCGCGTTCATCAAAAAGGCACCGGAATAGCTTCTGCCGATTTCTTCGCAATAATATATTGCGTTTGCATCCAGACCGCGCATCCGAACGACGAGGGTCTGGAATTCCCGCCGGCGGATACCGATAACGGTTAAAAGAGCCGAGGATTGATCTTTCGCGGTAAAGTTCCACGCACAGGTAAAACCGTTTTTCCATGGAGGAGTCAGCCGGTACAGATCGCCGTTATGTATCGTATCGTATGTTTTATGATAATAGGCAATCTGATCTTTGATGGTGGCTTTTTGCTCCTCTGTCAGTTTTTCCGGATCCAGTTCATACCCAAAGGTTCCCCAAAGGGCGACGGCTGCTTTGGTGTCATAATCTGTGCGGCGGTTCGCAGAAACATGTGCGCCCATTGAGCTGGCGGGATAGAACAGTGAAGTTCCAAATTGAATACTCAGCCGCTCTATGGGGTCGGTGTTGTCGCTGCACCAGATTTGCGGGGAGTAATAGAGCATACCGCCGTCAAACCGGCCGCCTCCTCCTGAGCAGTTTTCCAAAAGCAGCTGCGGGTATTCATCCAAAAGCCGCTGTTGCAATTCATAGGTGCCCAGTATGAACCGGTGAAAAAATTCCCCTTGTTGATCGGGCGGCAGCATAAGGGAGGACGGTTCCGTCAGATTGCGGTTGAAATCCCATTTTACATAGGAAATGGGACAGCTATCCAAAACGGCTTTCATTTGTCTGAAAATTTCATCCCGCACCTCTTGCCGTGTCATATCAATAACGCACTGATGTCTTGCCAGGGATTTTTCCCTGCCTTTGATTTGTACGCACCAGTCCGGATGGGCGCGGTACAGATCAGAATCCGGAGAAATCATTTCAGGCTCAAACCATATGCCGAATTGCAGCCCTTCTTCGCGGACTTTGCGCACCAGTTGTGCCAATCCGCCCTTGAGTTTGTTTTCATTGACAAACCAATCGCCAAGGGAGGAGGTATCGTCGTTCCTGTGCCCGAACCAGCCATCGTCCATAACCAGAAGTTCAATTCCCAGTTTTTTGCCTTCTTGCGCCAGACGCAGTATTTTTTCTTCGTCAAAATCAAAGAAGCAGCCTTCCCAACTGTTTAAAAGCAGCGGGCGCTTGCGTTCTCTCCAATAGGGGGGAATGACATGATTAAGATATACCCGGTGAAAAATACGGCTCATTTCTCCAATGCCTTTGCCGGAAAAAACCATAATTGCTTCCGGCGAAAGCAGAGAGTCGCCGGGCGTCAGTTTCCAGCAGAAATCCTTCGCATGAATGCCCAATGTTACCCGGATGCCGCCGTAGCCATCCGCTTCGGTGTCTGCGGAAAAATTGCCGCTGTACAAAAGGTTGAATCCGTAGCACACGCCGTGTTCTTCGCCTGTTTCTTTTTTGGCAAGGCAAATACCCGGGTTGTGATAATGACTGGACGCGCCACGGGTCGAGGCGACCGATTGCACCCCCTGCATAACCGGCAGTCTTTGGGGCGAACGCTCTTTTGCCCATTTGCCGTATAAATGGATCAAATCAAAATCATTTTCCGGAAAATCACAGCAGAGTGAATGAAGTTTTTGCAGATAGATCGTGTCGCTGCTGCGGTTCTGTACACAAATGCTTCGTGCAATGGCATCCAGATCCCGCAGGACGGTGTAATTGATAAGAAAAATCACGCCGGTTGCCGGATCCTGCATGGTAATTTCCAGCGTATCGGCATTGCTTTCGTCCAGCCGAAGATGCGGCAATGCACCGGCATCCGGTCTACCGGGAAAAATGCGGTGCGATAAGTAGCGCAGATCTGTGGCGGTGGTGCCGTCTTTGTAGCGGACGATGACCGTTGACAAACGGTAATCGCCGATGCCGTTGCCCGAACATTCCATCATCGCAACATCGGGAGAAATGTTTCCCTCGCCGCCGGTTGCATCCGGCGAAAAAGACGAGTAGGAAGAGCGGAAAAAGCTCGGCTCGATTTCAAAATCGGATATTCTTGCTCCGTAATACAGATGCAGCAGATAGTTTTCTTTGCTGACGGTAAAAACATAGCTGGAGCCGGGGGTATCCAATTTAAAAAGCCGGTTTGATTCGTAATAAGATATAGACATACTAACCTCCGAGAACTGGAATTGCGTTATCGTGAATCCGCCGCTCAGCCGGCGGTTTGCACACGGTTTACTTTAACAATCAGGGTAAAAATGTGATCCTGACACCGGATCAGGTATTCGCCTGCATATTTGTCCGCAGTTGCTTTGATGCTTTTCAGCCCGAAGCCATGATTCTGTTTGTCATGCTTGGAAGAAATGTATTCGTTGCCGCGTTTTTTGGGCGGCTCCTGATAGGGATTCGCACAGGAAAGAACCAGACTGTCTTTATTTGCGGTAATTTTCAGATGAATGTACCGGTCTTCATTTTCCGGAATTTTGACGCACGCCTCCACGGCGTTGTCCAGCGCGTTGGCAAGAATAATGCAAAGATCCATCGGCGGGAGGAACAAGTCGGTCAGCTTGTCCACTTCAAAACGGGTCGCAATCTTGTTCTTGTGCGCGGCAAGCAGTTTTTCGTTCAAAATCGCATCGACGGCTGATTGTCCGCTGATGGTCATAAACGCCGCTTCGTCAACTGTATTTATCATGGTTTTGACATAGCTTTTCAGATCGTCGTATTTTTCATTATCCAAAAGGGAACGCACGATCAGCAGTTGGTTTTGCATATCATGCCGCAGCTGCCGCATCCGAGTGTAGGAGTTTTCCAGTTTTTCAATCGAAGCGCTTTGTTCTTCGATTTGCCGCGTCAGGATTTCATAGCGAGTTTTCATATCGGCGTTCTTTTGCAGACGGGAAAACAGAACAAAAACCAAAATGTTGATAAAGATCAACCCGATGCCTGCTGTAATAATGTAGCCGTAAATGGAAAGCCAGGGAAAAATGATTTCTTCGCCGTTAATCAAAATCCGTATGGATTCGCTGAGTTGGCGGGCCTGCGGCGGCAGCGCGTCAATATAGTATTGAAATACCGTAAAGATCGCCAGCGTAATCAGCGGCACGGAAAGCAGAAGGATCCAGTATTTCGGCGCAAAATTCCATGATTTACGCTTTAGCAGAGACGACAGGCAAAAGATAAAAATCATCAAAAGCGCTTTTGGCAAAAACAGGCGAAGCATCGAAAAGAACATCGAGCTGTTATCAATCAGCGGCAAATTCTCCGGCAGAATGGACAGAATCATGCTTGCCAGAATGGAGGAAAGAGAAACGGCAAGCGCGCAGACGACGCAATATATCGCTTTGTAACGGATATTTCCCTTATACATGCTGATCAGCATCAGCGCGATTAAAAGAATTTCCAGAGGCGTGCTCCAGCCGAAGGGTAGTAAGCTAATGGCAAACAGCAGGCCGGCAGCGGCAAAGCCGGTGATGTATTTGATCGCTTTTTTTTGAAAGCGAAACACAAAAAAGCTGTCCATCAGCACGATGGCAAGCAGCATTTCGATGACAGCGGTCAAGGCGTTGACAATGGACAGGGCAATGGTTTCATTCCACATAGGTTACCTCAATGACCATAGATAAGCGTCATTTACGCTTTTTCTGTATTTTTTGCTGACTGGAATTACGACTGAATTTTTCAAAATCAATTCTCCTGCGCTCAGACGCAATATTTTCTTTGCGTTGACCAGAAAGCTCTGATGACATCTGATAAAATCTTTTCCGGTCAGCGCTGTTTCAATGTCATCTAATTTTGCGTATGTTTTGTAAGAGCTGTCGGAAAGCTGAATATTAACGATGCGCTTTTTGCTTTCAAAATAATAAATGTGCCGAAGTTCCAGGCTGATTGTTTCGGTGCCGAACTGAAAGGTAAAACGATCCTCTTCGTGGTGTTCCAGTTCATCGATCGTATCCCGCAGGACTTTGGCAAAACCGAAATCCAATTCGTTTTTCATCAGATACCGAAAGGCTTTGACCTCATACCCGCGAAAGACATATTCGGCGGAAGAAGTGAGGAAAATGAGAAGGACATGGCTGCCCAACTGCCGAATTTCTTCCGCCAGCTTAATACCGTTCAGACCGTCCATGCGAATATCCAAAAACAGGATATCGTAGGCGGCGGGATCCTCCCGGAACTTTGATAAAAGTTTTTGCGGATCGGAAAACAGGGAGATGTCGGCGTCTTTGTTTTCTTTCGCCAGTTCGTCCCGCGTTTTATCAAAGAGGATATCTAAGATTTTCGGCTCATCATCACAGATGGCAATGCGCATGATCCATACTCCTTTTCGTTACACTTTACTGGAAACGAAGTTTCAGTGTTTTGATCTCGAAAGGCCGGAAGGAAAGGGCGATTGTATTATCCGCAATATCCAGTTTGCTGTCATGCTCTTCCATCATGTCGCACTGTGCGGCTTCGTGAATCAGCAGATCCGAGCAAAGGCGGCAATCTGTCTTTTTGTTCCATGTTTCGTAAAGCCTGACGATAACATCGTCGCTGTCTTCCGCTTTTTTTATGGTTTCTATAATAATGTTATCTCGATCACAGGCAAGCAGGGAAAAATTCGTGGGCAGACTGCCTCGTCCGGTTGCCTCGACGCCTATCAGCGGTACATTCAGGCAAAGCGCATGGCGGACTGTATCGCTGTCGGCAACAAATCCTGCGTGCGGATAAATGGAATAAGTAAAAATATGTTTCTTCTGATCCTGCTTTTCCTGCGGGCAGTTCTGTGAACGCAGAAGCGAAAGGCGTATCTTGCCATCTTTAATGTTGTAACCGTATTTGCAGTCATTCAGAATGCTTACACCGAAACTGTTGTCGCTCATGTCCGCCCATTTTTGTGCCGATGCCTCAAATTTTGCGAAATCAGCCAGCGTATTGCTGTGAGTCGGACGCTCCAAATTGCCGAATTGAATGTCATAGGTCGCTTTGTCGGTGTTGACATCCACCGGAAATTCTGCTTTCAGAATCGTGCAGTCTTCTTTCCAGTCGATCTCATTAACGATATCGATGCGTTCACTGTTTTTGTAAAGGGTCAGATACTGTTTGATGATCGAGTTGTGATAGGCGCGGGAAATCAAAAGAACCGCGCGCACCGGGCCGTTTTCCAGAACCCGCGCATTGATTACATGACTGACGATCTCGCTTTTTTCCTCAAAATATGCGTTTGTGTTCCAGTTGTTGTCCTGATAGGGCATTTCCTCAAAGGCGATCAGTCGGTTAAATACTTTTCCCTTCGGTATGACCTCGCGACCGATTTTTTTGCAATACAGGCGGGTAATTTCCATGTCGTCTGAAAAATCAAAAAGATAAGAATCGGTCTGTACGCGATTTCCGTTGATGTCAGCAGTTTTTTCCGCATTTGCGTTCTGTGTGCTGATGCCCAGCGGGAATACGCGATATCCTTTTGCGGGAACATGGTCAAAAGCGATGATCCATTGGTCATCCCATGTTTTCTGTGCCGGAAGCTCTTTCCCATTTTCGTCAAAATAGCTTTGCCCCTGCGGCGGGGTGTGTGGGAGAATGACTGTTCCGCCGCGCGAAAAGCCCAGGGTATTAAAAACGGTAACTGCGGCACGGTTCATCTCGGTTGCGTTGGCGATACGCTCCAGGGCGGTGGACTGCATATACTGACCATCTGTTATCAGTTTCTTGTATTGCTTACGGGAATCTTCATATACAGGCGCTATGGATGAACCGGGGATAATATCGTGAAACTGGTTCAGCAGGATCAGTTCCCACCCGTTGTCGATTCCTGTTTTCGGATAGCGGTCAAAGCCGTTGTCCAGAAGCAATGACGCCAAAACATTGACGATTTCAATATTTTGGTATAGCAATTCCGATTTTCGGTTCCATTTTTTATTTTCCGCTTCGGCGGTTAAGGTGCCTCTGTGGTATTCCAAATACAATTCACCGCGCCATTTGTTCAAATAACGGCTGCCTGCAACATCTTTTTCCAGCCGGTGGAAAAAATCACCGGCAAATTCAAATTGAACCTTTGGGCAGCCGGGAATACCGGCGCGCATCCGCAGCCCCTCTTCGATCATGGTTTCGGTCGGACCGCCGCCGCCGTCTCCGAAGCCGTAGCTGTTCAAAATGTTGTTGTTCAGATCTTTATTGGAATAACGCTGCCAGCCGCCCATAACCTGCGACGGTGACAGGTCGCTGTTATAAGTAGTCATAAATTCGCCGCTTCCTTCAGACCCATCGCCCTGCGAGGGAATGAAGTGCGTTAAAATTTTCGTTCCGTCAATGCCTTCCCACAGGAAGGTATCGTAAGGAATCTTGTTATATTCATTCCATGAGATTTTGGTTGTCATGAAATATTTGATTCCGCATCCTGCCATGATTTGCGGCAGAGCGCCGCTGTAGCCGAATACATCAGGCAGCCAGAGAATTTCGCAGTTTTTGTCAAATTCACGGCGAAAATATCGTTTGCCGACCAGAAATTGCCGGATAAGCGATTCCCCGCAGGGAATATTGGTATCCGCTTCGACCCACATGCCGCCTTCCACTTCCCAGCGGCCTTCGCGCACACGCTTTTTGATTTCCTCAAATAAGGCGGGTGCGTCTTTTTTTACAAAATCATAGAGCTGTGCCTGGGAAGAAATAAAGCGGAAATCAGCATATTCGTGCATTAAATAATTCATCGACGCAAAGGATCGTACCGCTTTTTCTCTGGTTTGCCGCAGCCGCCAGAGCCATGCCACATCGATGTGTGTATGTCCGATCGCGGATACAACGGCATTGGCGGGATTGGATCCGAGAATCGTTTCTTCTATTGCGCGGTTTGTCGCCTTGACAGTTGCCAGGAAGTCCGGTCCGTAGGGCAGAGAAAGGTCAAGATTGCGAAGCGCCTCAGTCAGTTTTGAAATCATTTCCACTCGCGGCGCATCATCCGCTCCGAACAGATTGGCCGTATCGCGGATGGTTCTGAGGTGATACGACAAACGCAGTACCTGTTCGTCACGGGTGAAAATACGAGAAGATAAAAACATCCTGCCGCGGTAGGTATAATCATCAGAATAGGCGCACAGGTGGATTTTCAGTTTTTCTCCGCCTTTTGCCTCTTTCAGTATACGGATTTCCGCATGGTTTTCATCCATGCCCGACAGCAGAACGCCGTTGACATATAAGATGAACTGTGGGTTTGTGGTATGAGACCACGCGCCGTCTTCCGCGGCGCTGACGGTGTAAAAGATGTCTTTTCCCTTCATGCGGTCAGGTACCGTTATCACCTGACGAAAACGGCAGTAGGCTTCTTTGCCGCCCCAAAGACTTTGAGAAGGCGCGAAATCATGCCATTCGCCATCGTTCAAGTGATCCGCCGGCGCTTGTCCATCGCTGATTTCAAAAGCGCCGCCGTCCATCTGATCGGTGATCAAAAATTTGCTTCTCAGTTCTTTTTCGATCGCGCCGATGCGTTTGGATAGCATGAGCCGCTCGGAGTTCTTGTCCACAAAGGGAGAAATATCAAAGAAACCCATATACATTTCGCCGTCCTTCTGTTGATTCTTTGAGAATATAGTACAGGATTAGCTTGAAAAAAGCAAGTATTATTGGTTAAAAATACCGCGAAACGAGTTGTTTTTTCGTCCGGAGCTGTGGTGAGGCAGTTCACAGTTTACCAGAATGGTATCCTTGCCGATGACGACAATGTTGCACCATGGAATTTTAATATCCTCTTCTTCTTTTCCCAATCCGAAGAATTTCTGTTTTCCGTAAATGATCAGCGCCGTGATCCGCCCATCCTCTGAACAAAATTCCACATCGCAAACCTTTCCAAGCAAGTTACCGTTTTTGATATCGATTACATCTTTTTCGCAAAGTTCCGTAATGCTGCAAGGCATAAAATCCCTCCTTCCTCTTTATTACTATATTCTCGCTGCCGGTCGGTGAGAATCGCAGCAGAAATTTTTATGTGCTGTCAAGAACGGTTTGTAATGAAAATGACAAAACTTTGAAATTTGTATTGACATTATTTTACTTTTTTAATACAATTTAATATAGAACAAAAAAGAAATCTATTGATTTCTTATAATTTTCCAGATGAATTAGCCATAAGGCGGTGAGACCCGTGTGGACATAACAACGGACAAGGCGCGGCATTTACTGAAAAAGACAGCCTGCCGGAAGGAAAAACCGTTTTTATATGATTGGAAAAATATAATAAAAAGAAAAAACAGCAAGTTTGCTGTTGTCCTTTGTGCATTTGCTTGTTTTTTGTATGCCTTTTGCCGCAGCTGAAAACACGGCTGCGGAATCGGACAAGGTGATTTCCTATTGTCCCGGCGATTTAAACGATGACGAAGTGATGCGCACTGATGACGCTTGGCTTTGCCTGCGCGAAGCTATGGGACAGGAAATACTGACGGCAGAGCAGACCGTTACCGCACAGGTTGCCGGAAAAGCTGCCTTGACAACCGCCGCCTGCGTCAGATTTTGCGCGTCGCAGTTGGACTGGAAGAAATTTTGCAACTTACGGTGCAGATACAGGTGGGACAGCAGTGTGATGTTCAGGGATTAAAAACAAAGGTGCTCTATGGCTGGTGCTGCGATGGCGGCAATAAGCTGGATCAGATTATTGTACAGGGTGGAGTGGTTTCTCCCAATGACAATATTTTCGGTGAGTCAATTCCTGGCGGCTCGTATCCATATTTTCCTTTTACGCCGGTAACTGCCGGTGCTTATTATTTTGTTTTCCATAACATAGGGCTGTTTGCTGATCAAATCCGGAATCGTTTCAAAATACGCTTGCATATTGTACAATAAAATAAGTTTATCGAATGCAATAGAAAGGAGAATGATATATGATACGCGCAAAAAAGGGAATGGCATTTCTGTTTGCCATCGTATTTTTATTTATGAGTCAATCCATATTCGTTTGGGCAGAATCAAGGGAGCAAGTCTCTTCGTATGGCCTCGTTCCAGAAGATGCGGCGTCTGTTAGCAGCCAGCCGGCAGCAGATCTTTTGCCCATGGCAAATTTGCCTGCGGCTGTCGATTTGACGGATATATTTCCACCGCCCGGAAATCAGGGAGGACAAAACAGTTGCGTCGGATGGGCTGTTGGCTATGCGCTGATGTCACAAATGCAAATAGCAAAGCGAGACTGGTCCGTGTCTTCTGCTGCCCATCAGTTCAGCCCGGCCTATATCTATAATCAGATAAATGAAAATGATACAGGCATCAGTTTGACGGATGCACTTGATTTGGTATGTACAAAGGGTGTATGTTCGCTGAATTATTTCCCCTATACAGATGAAGACTATTCGTCGCAGCCAACGGCGATACAAAATGCCGCAGCAGCAATGTATAAAGCAAGCAGCTGGAGTAAAGTTACAGGAATCGAACAGATAAAAGCCCAAATATATAATGGCCGGGGTGTTGTGATCGGAGTTAAGTCGAATACAGGTTTTACTGAGCTCTATGCGGGAATTCCTGGATATGTCAATACTGATGAATCAGCATGGCAATACCATGCGGTTTGTTTAATTGGGTACGATGATTATCACAACGGCGGTGCTTTTAAGCTGATTAACTCCTGGGGCAGCGATTGGGGGCTTCGCGGCTATGGATGGATCTCATATAGTGCAGTAAATAGTTCGATTACGAACACAAGCGGCGCTGGCGTGGGTTATATTTTGAATGTGAGCGCAACAGATCCTTATAAATTAGGCGATGTGGATAATAGCGGAAGTGTGACAACTTCTGACGCCCGGATGGTTTTGCGTTTCGCTTCCAGACTCGATACGCCTACCGCACAGCAGTATGTTTTGGCTGATGCAGACGGTGACGCGCAGGTGAAGTCAGGCGATGCAAGAGCGATTTTGCAATATGCTTCAGGAGCGATCAGCAAACTGCCGCTTTATAATTGACAGGATAACTTGAAAAGTTCAGTGGTTTAGCAGGCAGTGCGTTTTGACAAGCGACTGCCGCTCAGACAATTTTGTTTGGGCGGCAGTCCTTTTGTTTTCTGATCGCTGTGTCGGGTGCTTTTCGTAAGTTTGCAAGAAGAAAATATGTGCTTGCAAAGTTTTCCGTGCTGCTGTATAATAAACTAAATATATTTTGGCAATAGACATTCATAAGGGTTGGGTGGAATATGTTAACTGAGCAGCAGCTTTCAGTTTTGCGGCAGATACAGGATGTGGAACTGAAAATCCTGGTTGAGCTGGATCGCATCTGTACCAAATATGACATAAAATATACCTTGAGCGGCGGCACGCTGTTGGGCGCGATCCGTCATAAGGATTTCATCCCGTGGGATGATGACATCGATTTGGATGTCAAAAGAGAGGATTTTTATAAGCTGCTGCGTGTTTTGCCGGACGAGCTGGGCGAAGACTTTGATTTCGTCAACTATGATGAGTTCGGCGATCATTTTTGTGATTTTATTCCTCGTATTTTTTATAAAAACTGTAAGGTCCAGAATTCCTTTACCATTGATGGCGGAGCAAGGAATATGGCCGGCGATGAGCGGATGGATAAAATCTTTATTGAGCTGTACTGCCTGCATGACACCAAAAAAGGTCTTACCGTAAAGTTGCAGATCTTTTTGGTAAAAGTCATTTACGGCATGGCAATGGCGCACCGAATCGGAAAAAAGCCGACAACCCATTATTCCCCTCTGCAAAAAGCGCAGGTCAAGGTGCTGACGAGCATTGGCAAACATGTGCCCATGAAAACCCTTTGCCGCTGGTATGAAAAGACCGTTAATATGGTGAAGACGGGGAAGGGGAATTTATATTTTAAGCCTTCTGTGCCGATTTGGGTTCAGGAAAAGAATGTTTTTCATAAAGATTGGTTCGACGAAGTCGTTCGCGTTCCCGTTCGCAATTATATGATCTACGCCCCGGCGAAATATCTGCAAATCTTAGAGTCGCTTTATGGCGATTGGAAGAAATTGCCGCCCGAAAAAAACCGCCGTCCGGATCATTTTTCTCTCGAGGGCGTTGAAATCTGGCAAGACGAAAGGAAAGTGACGAAATGAATATCGTAATGATTATGGCTGGCGGAATCGGCAAACGCTTTGGTGCACCGATTCCGAAACAATATACCCTTTTAAAGGGCAGACCGGTGATTGATTATGTCATTGACGCGGCAAAAGGGTCAAAACTTGCGGATAAAATTGTAGTCGTGATCGACGAGCAGTGCATGAAATATTCCTCTGCGCTGAAAGATCCGACGCTGGATTTTGCTCCCAATGGCAAAGAACGGTATGATTCTGTCAAAAGCGGTTTTGATTATATCAAAAGTCATTATGTATGCAGCAAAGTCGTGATTATGGATGCCGTTGCGCCTTTTGTTTATCCGGAGCTGATCGACGATTATTTTCGTAAGCTGGACGAGTATGACGCCGTCATCACCGCCCAAAAGCTGACCGGTGCGCTCGGCAATACGGATTTTGAACCGCTGGATCGTGAAAAATATTATATGACCCAGTCCCCGGAAGGGTTTGTTTTTGATAAAATCAGCGCTGTTCTTGACACCCATTTCCCCAGTCAGGAACTGGCGTGGCAGCTTCCGGAAGGTTCCAAGTTTTACTTGAATTTTGATTTCAAAAACAATTTGAAGTTAACCTACGATTTTGAGCTGCAATATGCAGAATATATGCTGGATTATCTGCGCGGCAAGAAGATCAAGGGAAATTTAAAAATATATGATAAAAGTCAGTTTATTACAGAGGGAATCCGTTATTTCCTCATGCGTCTGTATCCCGACAAAACCGACGCATGGCTCGGGAAAATCGCATCTGAGTACAGCCGCCTTGCTGATCTTTGGGGGCTGAAATCCTTTATTCCCAGCCAGACCTCCCGCTATGGGCTGGTGCTTTTTGCGGAATCAGAGATCTACGGCGATGTGGTCGTCAAATTCATCCCGGATTTTGTGGATCGCTTTGAAACGGAGATCGCCTCTTATCAGGAACTTTCCCCGGATTATATGTGTGAGTTCCTCGGCTATGACGACGCCGCACGCGCCATGCTGCTGCGCCGTGTATCCCCGGCAAAATATGCTGATTTCAACGACAACATCCTGTTGACGGAGTTTTTTGATAAAGTGGACAAAACCATCCGTCCGATAAAAGCGGTGAATGAACCGGAGCGTTTTCTGGATTATTATGCCGACTTGCAGCAGAAATTGAAAGATATTGACACCGTTCCGTTCTTCCGCGACCGGATCAAAGAACATTTGCAGACGGCAATCGCCATGTACGATCGGCATTTTTCCGATTCGCCGCTGTATCTTTGCCATGGTGATTTGCATGCGTTCAATATTATTCAGGGCAAGGACGGATATGTTGCTGTCGATCCGCTGGGCATCCGCGCCCCCAGAGAATTGGAATATGTTCGCTTCATCCGGAATGATATTTTAAACATTCGATCTTTCGGTATGCGCGAGCGTCTGAACCTCCTTTTGTCCTATTTTTCCCGGTGGGCGGGCAAAAAGAGCCTTTTGCTTTTCCTGTATATCGACACGGTTTATGTGACCTTTAACTGTACTTTTGAACACCCCGATGACGGCCCGACGGGCTATAACCTGAAACTTTTAAATGTCATCCGTCAGATGATCGATTTGGATCTGATGAATTGACAGTAGGAGACTTTTTTCATGGGAAAAAAGAGAAAATATGCGAATGTCGCGTCTGATATGATTTTCAGCATCGCCGCCGTGGTGGTGCTGAACGCGGTCATTCAGCTTTTTATTTATCCCTCCTTTAACAGCAAACTCGGGCCGGAGGCCTATGGAGAAGCGATCACGGTGATGTCCATGGTCGCTGTTATGGGCATCGGATTTGGAATTGCCGCCAACTATTCACGCATGGTCATGAGCACAAAAAAGCGTGATGTGAAGGGCGATTACAATATCTTTCTTTTGATGATCTGGGTGCTTTGTGTGCCGGTAGCATTTTTTACCGCCAAAGTATTCGTTTCTGAGTTCTCCGTTCTCAACGCGGTTTGCATTGCTCTTTTGATGATCAGCACGGTGACCCGCTATTACAGTGACGCGGAGTTCAAACTGAACATCAACTATAAGGGATATTTTGTTTATAATATCTGCATTGCGGCGGGGTACAGCCTCGGAATGCCGATCTTTTTTGCAACCGGAAATTGGATGATCCCGATGATTATCGGTGAGACGGCGTCAGTGGTGTATACAGCCATCCGCGGCACTTTGTACCGCCGGCCTCTTTTGAAAAAGAGCGAATACTTCAAAGAGGATTTCAAATCCTTCGGCGTTTTGTCCTGTTCCTATGTTGCAGACACGCTGATCCAAAATGCAGACCGCCTGCTTTTAAACGCCATGTTCAGCGACGGCACGATGGTCACAACCTTTTATAATGCCGCGTTGATCGGCAAGGTTATTGCGCTTTTGACAACTTCGCTGAATTCGGTTCTGATCGGGTACCTTGCCAAGTTCGACGGCAAATTTACCAAAAAGTTTTACAACCTGATTACTGCTGCGCTCTTGCTGGTTGGTATTGTTGCCGCTTTGGCGTGCACATTGGTGTCGCATGTTTTTATCCGCATTATGTATCCGGATACTTATGAGGCGTGCCGGCCGTACTTTTTGGTCGCCAACGCCGGACAGGTCCTTTATTTCATCTCCAGCACGATCATGATCGTCGTTCTGCGTTTCGCAGATGAAAAATACCAAATGCAAATGAATGTTCTTTATACCGTTTTGTATCTGGTCGTCGTGCCGGTTTGTACTTATTTCTTCCAGATCTGGGGGCTTGCTTACGGTATTTTGGCTGTGAATTTAACAAAGTTCCTGATCGTATATTTCATCGGTCTCTGGCAGCTGGGCAAACGCAACCGGCTACAGACAACGAGTGATTCCGACGGTGAAGACATGGATGCCTTTACTCGTCCCGGTCAGTAAAATGACCGCAACTTTCACAAACTTTTTGGGATATTTATCCTTTTTACTTGCAAATTCCGGTGAAATGAGATAAAATGTCCGAGATGCAATTTCTATACCGATAAATTCATGAAAGGTGAGTTTGCGAATGAATGCAAAAGAAACTCGCTCCGATGCTGAAAAATACCGGCAGGAGCGCAAAGAAAGAATGAAAAAAGATGCCGCAAAAACCAAAAAAGGCACCGGCAAAGGCGCTACGATTTTCCGCAAGGTTATTGCCGTGGTGCTCTGTGTTGTTATTGCCGGCGGGGCGATCTGGTTTTTGGCAGATTTCTTCGGTTGGCCGCAAAAGCTGACGACCGTTGCGACAGTTACTGTTGATGGGGAAGAAGTAAAGGTCAGCCAGGCGAAATTTAATTTCTATTATTCCGCTGCGCTGAATGAGGCTGTTAACAGCTCTTATCAATCGTCGCAGTATGGACTGACCTCCGGTTTTGATTATACCAAGTCTCCGGAATCCCAGACAACGACGGATGATGAAGGCAATGAAATCACCTACGCTGAAAAGTTTAAGCAGGATGCGATCGAATCCATTGAGCAAACGCTTTACTATGCCGCTAAGGCAAAAGCGGAAAATCTGGAGCTGACAAGACATGAACTGACCCAGATCGAGCAGACGATGGATTCCCTGCGTGAGAATGCGGACAGTGCAAATTATTCCCTGAGCGCTTTCATTATTTTGAATTATGGCAAGGGGTTGAATGCCAACCTGTTTGAAGATTACCTGGAAGAGCAGATGATGGCTCATCGCTACACGGAGTATCTTCAGGAAAAATACGCCGCCGAGTATACGGATGAAGAGATTCAGGCGGAGTATGACAAGGATCCCAATGCTTATAACAATATTGATGTTCGTGTTTACGGCTTCTCGATCGGTGAACAAACCGACGATGAGGGCAACACCGTTGAGCCGGAGTACACCGAAGAGCAGCAGCGTGAAAGAGCGCAGGAAATGCTTTCGCGCATTACGGATGAAGATTCCTTCAAAACACTGTGCCTTGAATATTGCACGGAAGATGAAGTGGAAGATTTCAGTGATGACGATGCTTCTCTTGCGCGTGGCATGAGCTATGAAACGGTCAGCTCCAATATGGGCGAAGAATCCGCCGACTGGGCGTTTTCTTCTGATCGTCAGGCTGGTGATACGACAATCTGGGAAACCGATTCCTATATTTATGTTGTTTATTTGGTAAAGCCTGCCTACCGCAGTGAGCAGAACTATGTGTCCGTGCGTCACCTTTTGGTGAAGTTCCCGGATGAAGAAACAACAACAGCAGAGGATATTGTGTCCGAACCTGTGACCAATGAGGACGGCGAGACGACCGTTCCGGAAGAAACCGAGCCTGAAACGCATATGCATGACGGCATTGCCTATGAAGGCGCCAAGCACGATGATGCAACCGGCGACACCGTGTATAAGGAGACTCCGAAGAATAACGAGGATGCAAAGCGTATCGCGGAAGAATATTTGGCGAAGTTCAATGAGGGCGACAAGACAGAAGATGCGTTCGCCGAGCTTGCCGATCTTTACAGTGATGATACTTCTTCTACGACCGCAGGCGGCGGCGAAGGCGGCTTGATCGAAAATATGAAGCCCGGTCAATATGTGCAGCCCTTTGAGGATTGGGCATTTGATCCCGCCAGAAAACCCGGTGATGTCGGTATTGTGGAAACAGAATATGGATATCATGTGATGTATTTTGTCAGCGCGGAAGACGAACCGATTTGGAAAACTGATATTCGCAACGCATTGGCTTCTGAAAAGGTAACGGAAGAAACCGAAGCACAGGAGAAGGAATATGACGGTACTTTGACCGAAACTTCTTCGATGGAGCGTGCGTACCGCGCGTGTGTTGATTTCGCGGCCAGCAAACGCTATTCATAAATAGCAATAGAATACGAAAATCCCGCGTTCCTCTGAAAAGAGAACGCGGGTTTTTTATATAACAAAAAAAGCTTGCGGCAGTTGCCGCAAGCTAAAAAAACAAAAGTGGGGATCAAAGCGCCTCAACAATGGCTTTGGTATCTCTAGCAATCAAAAGCTCTTCATTGGTGGGGATGACAAATACACGCACGGCGGAATCGGGCGTTGATATTTCGCCCTCTTTTCCCTTGCGGGTAACCTGGTTGACCTCTTCATCCAGCTTGATGCCAAGATAGGACATCTTCAGGCAGATGTCGCGGCGCATATCCTCTGTGTTTTCTCCGAGGCCGCCGGTGAAAACAATGGCGTCAACACCGTCCATCGCAGCGACATAACCGCCGATGACTTTACGGATTTCATACCACTGCATATCGCGGGCGAGTTTGGCGCGCGGCTGAAGCGGATTGGTCGGGTCGGCTGCCACCGCTTTGACCTCACGGTCATCGCTCGAAACACCCGAGATGCCCAAAACGCCGGACTTTTTGTTCAAAATATCGCTCATTTCATCCGGCGAGACATTCAGTTTCTTTTCCAAATACAAAATCGCGGAAGGGTCTACCGCACCGCAGCGGGTTCCCATGGCGAAACCATCCAAAGGCGTCAGCCCCATGGAAGTGTCGATGACTTTGCCATCCTTGATGGCGGTGATGGAAGCGCCGTTGCCAATGTGGCAGGTGATCATTTTGATGTCTTTCAGGTCCTTGCCCATCAGTTCCGCACAACGGGCGCTGACAAAACGGTGTGAGGTGCCATGGAAGCCATAGCGGCGTACATGGTATTTTTCATAGTATTCATAGGGAAGGGGGAACATATAGGCTTCCGGCGGCATGGTGCTGTGGAAGGCGTTGTCGAAAACAGCAACTTCAGGTACTTCCTTGCCGAAAACTTCCTGACAGGCGCGGATGCCCTGCAAATGCGCGCCATTGTGCAGCGGCGCAAGATCAATGATGGATTCAATGCCATCGGTAACAGACTCATCAATCAGAATGCTTTTATTGAACAGCGATCCTCCCTGCACGATGCGGTGACCGATTGCGGAGATCTCTTCGATGTCGTCAATAACTTTTGTTTCTCCTTTGGTCAGCGTGTCCGTGACAACATGAAACGCCTCTGTGTGGTTTTTCATCGGTACGGCACGGTCGGGGAATTTCTGTCCGTTGGCGCTTCCGCCAATAAAACTGCCTGCAAGACCGATTTTTTCACAGTTGCCTTTGGCAAGGCAGGTCTCGTTATCCATATCGATCAATTGATACTTCAGCGAAGAACTGCCGGCGTTGATAACCAGTACTTTCATTCTTTTACCATCCTTTTGAAAAATAACTTGAAAAAGGTTTCAACCTTTTATATTATATACATAGCGCTTTTTGTTTGCAAGTATTTTTGAAGGGTTTTTGAATGAGTTGAGGACTTTTTTTACCGCAGCTGAATACAATCCGTTCCATAACGGACATCAATATCAAGTGCAGGCCATGCGTCAGGCAGGCGCGACCCATGTCGCTGCTGTTATGAGCGGAAGCTTTGTTCAGCGCGGAGAGCCGGCGCTTTTGGATCCGTATCTTCGTGCGCAGGCTGCGGTTCGTTCCGGTGTGGATCTTGTCCTCAGTCTTCCGCTTCCGTGGGCGGTTGCTCCTGCCGAACGGTTTGCCTTCGGTGCGGCATTCCTTGCGGTCAAAAGCGGCGCTGCCGATGGCTTTTCGTTTGGCTGTGAATGTGACGCTCCCTCCCTTTTGCTGCAAACGGCGCAATGGCTCGCAAATCAGGAAGACGAGTTGCGGCAGCAAAGTGCAAAAAGAACCAATTGTTCCTATCCTTCTCTGCTTTCTTCTGTATTGCCGCAGCCGTACGGAGCGGTTTTGCAGCAGCCGAATAATATTCTCGGCGTTGAGTATATCAAAAGTTTAAAGGCGTTGGGTTTTACCGGTGAGATTTTCCCTGTCAGAAGAACCTGTGAGCATGACGGATCCAGCCCATCCGGCGTCTTTGCCAGTGCTTCCTTTTTGCGCTCTCTGGTGCGGGAAGGAAAAGATTTTTCCGCTTATGTTCCGCCGGAATCGTTGGATGTTATTTCCCAGGCAATAGCAGAAGGGCGCGTTACCGGAACTCCGGAGAAGTGGGAAAGGCAGATCCTCTCCGTTCTGCGCCTGAAAGAGAAAGGGGATTTTTCCGCTTTGCCGTTTGTGGGAGGCGGTCTGGAAGACCGTCTGTATCGGGCGGTGCGTCAAGCCTGCAATTTGCAGCAGCTTTATGCGATTATGAAAAGCAAGCGTTTTACCCACGCCTCCGTCAGACGGCTGACGATTCATGCTGTATTGGGCGTCCCGGATGAATTCTGCCGCGCCGATCCGCCGTATCTTCGGGTGTTGGCGGTCGGCAAGGGGGGAAATGATATCCTGCGCAAAATGCGTGAGAGCGCAAAAGTCCCGGTGATTCAAAAGAGATCCGATGTCAGCCGGCTTGATTTCTTTGCCCAAAAGGTGTATGCTTTGGAGTGCAGAGCAGGGGATTTTTATAATTTGCTGACGGATCGCGTACGACCCTGCGGAACCGAAATGACAGATCAAATTTTCCGGATCGGAGAAAAGGAATGAGCAATATTCTTGTTGTCGGCGGCGGTGCCGCCGGAATGATGGCGGCAGGCATAGCCGCAAAGAATGGGCACCGCGTAGTGCTTTTGGAGCGGAATGACCGGTTGGGACGCAAGCTGATGATTACCGGCAAAGGCCGGTGTAATGTGACCAACAATTGTAATCTTATAAATGAATTGATTGAAAATGTGCCGGTCAACGGTCGTTTTTTGTTTGGCGCGTTTTCCCGTTTTATGCCATCGGATACGATGGATTTTTTTGAAGATGCCGGTGTCCCTTTGAAAATTGAACGAGGGGAACGGGTGTTTCCATGCAGTGATAAGGCTGTTGATATTGTGGATGCGCTGGTAGCCTTTTTGAAAAAGGAAAAAGTTCGGATCAAAAAGGGTAGAGCCGTGTCTCTGCGCTGTGAAAACGGGCGGGTCGCGTCCCTGTTATGTGAAGACGGGGAGCAGCTTATTTTTGACGATTATATTTTGGCAACCGGGGGCAAGTCGTATCCTGCGACGGGGTCAACCGGTGACGGCTTTGTTTTGGCTGCTCAGGCGGGGCATACCATTGTTCCGCCAAGACCCTCCCTGATCCCTTTGACTTTGGCAGGGGATCGGTATCGCCAGCTTCAGGGGCTGAGTCTGCGCAATGTGGCAATTCAAATTCTTGACAGGCAGACCGGCAGCTGTAAATATGAAGATTTTGGGGAAATGCTCTTCACACACTTTGGCGTGTCCGGGCCGATCATTCTCAGTGCATCCGCGCATTTAAGGGATATTGCCGATGGAAAATATCAGTTATTGATCGATTTGAAGCCCGCTCTCAGCGAAGAAAAACTGGACGCGCGGTTGATTCGTGAAACAACGGAACAGCACAATAAAAGCATGTCGAATGTTATGGCTTCTCTTGTGCCCAAAGCGCTGATCCCTGTGATTTTGGAAAACGCTTCCGTCAACGGCGAAATCAAAGCCAATCAGCTGACTCGTCAGATGCGCGCCGAAATCGGTTTTGCCTTGAAACATCTCGCCTTTACGATTACCGGTACCCGGCCGATCGAAGAAGCCATTGTGACAAGCGGCGGCGTGAGCGTCCGCGAAATCGATCCGAAAACCATGCGCTCCAAACTTTGTTCAAATCTGTATTTTGCCGGCGAGCTGATCGATGTCGATGCCTATACCGGCGGATTTAATTTGCAGATCGCCTTTTCAACCGGCTACTGTGCGGGCAGTAATGTACAGTAAGCAAAAACAGGAAGGAGTTTTTTTATGATTCATATTGCCATTGACGGTCCGTCCGGCGCAGGAAAAAGCACGATTGCCCGTCTTGTTGCCGCGCGGCTGGGATTTATGTATATTGATACCGGAGCGCTGTACCGTTCTGTCGGCGTTGCTGCGCTGAAACGGGGATTTGATCCCGGTGATGAAAAGAAGGTCGAGCAGATGCTTCCGACCATTCGCGTCACCCTCGGTTTTGTTGACGGTATACAGCATGTGTATGTGAATGATGAGGATGTTTCGGTGCAGATCCGTTTGCCTGAGGCTTCCATGGCAGCTTCCGCCGTATCGGCTTTGCCTGCGGTTCGTCGCTTTTTGTTCGGACTTCAGCAGGATCTTGCCGCATCTCATAATTGTGTGATGGATGGCAGAGACATCGGCACGGTTGTTTTGCCTGACGCTGAGGTGAAAATTTTTCTGACCGCTTCGCCTGAGGTTCGCGCACAGCGCAGATATCGCGAACTGATCGAGAAGGGGAACGAGGTCAATTTTGATACGCTTCTGAAAGAAATCATTCAAAGAGATTATAATGATTCGCATCGAGCGGTCGCCCCTCTGAAAAAAGCGGATGATGCCGTTGAAATTGACAGCTCCGAAATGACCCTTGATGAAGTGACAGAACAAATTCTTGCCATTGTACACCAAAAGATCGGAGAGAAAGCATGAAACTAACCGTTGCCAAAACCGCCGGCTTTTGCTTCGGGGTCGATCGAGCGGTCAAAATGGTGGAAGCGCTATTATCGCAGGGCAAAAAAGTCTGTACCATGGGGCCGCTGATTCATAATCCGACCTTTATCGCCGATTTGCAGAAGCGAGGGGTCCTTATTGTGTCAGAACCGGAAGAAGTTCCGCCGGACAGTACGCTTGTTATCCGTACCCACGGCGTGGCAAAAGATGTCCGGGAAAAGATCGATGCGCTCGGCTGTGATGTCGTCGATGCGACCTGTCCTTTTGTCAGAAAAATTCAACAGATTGTCGATACGAAAACCGCTAACGGTGAAACCGCACTGATTGCCGGTGATCCGGCGCACCCGGAAGTGATTGGCATCAGAAGTTATTGCCACGGTTTGTCATATGTTTGTTTGAATTTTGAAGATTTTAGACAGGTGATTGATAACTTGCCCGCAATTTGCGAAAAAGACATCATTTTGGTTTCTCAGACAACCTTTAGTGTAAGTGAATATGAAAAATATATAAATTATGTTAAATTACACTGTACAAAGGTTGAAATTTTTGCTACAATATGTAATGCGACTTCTAACAGGCAATCTGAAGCTCGTGCTCTGTCGTTGGAAAATGACGCGATGATTATCGTCGGCGGTCGAAACAGTTCCAATACGCGTAAGTTGTATGAGGTGTGCCGTGCCAACTGTCCTTCGTATCTCGTGGAGAGTGCCGCGGAGCTTGAGCCGCAATGGTTTACCGGTTGTCGCAATGTAGGCATTACTGCCGGTGCATCCACGCCCGACAGTATCATTAAGGAGGTACGGATCACCATGTCCGAAAACACAGTTGGAGTTTCCGCTGAAAATTTAGAGAAAGAAGCGGAACAAACCGCCCCCGCCGCGGAAGAGACGGGCAAAACCGCTGAAGAAATGGCGTTTGCCGATGCACTGGAAGAATCGCTGAAAAGCATGAACAGCGATCAGAAAGTTGTCGGTACTGTTATGAGCATTCAGCCCAATGAAATCCAGGTCGATATCGGCCGCAAACAGACAGGGTATATTCCGATCGAGGAATACAGCTCTGACCCCAATGCGGATCCCACCAAAGAATTAAAAGTTGGCGATGAGATCCACGCGATCATTATGAAAACCAATGACGCCGAAGGCACCGTGATGCTGTCGAAGCGCCGCTACGACGCAAGCAAGTATTGGGATACGGTTGCTTCTGCTTATGAGACGAAAGAGATCTTGGAAGGCAAGGTCACTGAGATTTTGCAGAAGGGCGTTATTGTTCACTATAACGGCATCCGCGTTTTTATTCCCGCTTCTCAGTCTTCTGTGCCCAGAAGCGGCAATCTTGAAACCCTGAAAGATCAGGTTGTTTCTTTCCGTATTATTGATATCGACCAGCGCAGACGCCGTGCTGTCGGTTCGATCAAATCTGTTACTGACGAGCGCCGCGCCGCTTTGGCTGAGCAGTTTTGGGCAGACGCTTATGTTGGTAAAAAACTCACCGGTACCGTCAAAAATCTTACGACCTTTGCCGCGTTTGTTGATCTCGGCGGTGCGGAAGGCATGATCCATCGTTCAGAGCTTTCCTGGAGACGAATCAAACATCCTTCCGATGTGGTCAATGTCGGCGATACCGTTGAAGTGACCATCAAAAGCCTGGATCCGGAAAAGAAAAAGGTTTCCCTGTCATATCGCAAGATCGAGGATAACCCCTGGGAGATCCTGAAAAGAGATTATCCTGTTGGTTCCATCGTCGATGTTAAGATCGTCGGTTTGACCGACTTTGGCGCTTTTGCGCAGATTTTCCCCGGTATGGACGGTCTGATTCACATTTCTCAGATTGCTGACCGCCGCATTGCCAAGCCTTCCGATGTGCTTTCGATCGATGATATCGTTAAGGTAAAAATTACCGGCATCGATTTTGATAAAAAACGCATCAGCCTTTCCATCCGTGCGCTTCTTGAGCCGCAGAAGGAAGAGACACAAGAGGCGAGCGCTCCTGTGGAAGAGGATTCCAAACCTGTGCCCATTGAGGAGTATGCCGCTGCTGCTGCCGATGAGGAAGTTGCTCAGGACGAGGAATAATCCCGGTTATTTAGCAGGGTGGAGCTTTGTGCTTCATCCTGCTTTTTTTTGGAGGTAAATATGAAAAAAGCAAAACTATTTGCAGCGGGTTCCGCTGCTGCGGCAGCGGCTGCTGCGACCGCTTCGGCAGCCGTTTTTATCAAAAAAAAGGGAATTTGTGTTCCATGTCTTTTGCGCAGAGGAACTGCGGCTGTTCAAATGCGCGCTTCAACTGGAAAAAAATATGATAATGGTCTTGCTCTGACGCCTCCGATGGGGTGGTCATGCTGGAATTTATTCCAACACCGCGTCAATGAAAAATTGATTTACGAAATGGCGGTGGCACTGAAAGAAAGCGGCCTGGCTGACGCGGGATATCAATATGTCAATCTGGATGATTGCTGGCAATCCTCCATGCGCGATCGTGATGGTCGGCTGACGGGCGACTTGTCCCGTTTTCCATCCGGGATTCCCGATCTGGTTCAAAAAGTCAATGCGCTGGGGCTGAAACTGGGTATTTATTCTTCTAACGGCACTTTGACTTGTGAAGATTTGCCTGCCAGTTTGGGCAACGAAGCGCTGGATGCTGAAACCTTTGCGCAGTGGGGCGTTGAGTATTTAAAATATGATTTCTGTCACAATATCCCGCTGCCAACGCGCGCGCCGGATATCGATAAAATTTCCATCTCTGCCGTAGGGTCTTCGGATGAGTTGGTCTTTGAAGCCGAAAATGGACAGCTTTTCGGGATGGCGCGAATCGAAAAAGACGATCAGCTGGAAAGCGGTAAATATGTTACCGGCCTGTGTTCCGGAAACGGAAAACTGTATTTCCCCGATATCCCTGTGCCGGAAGACGGCGAATATGTTCTGACAATCGGTATCCGCAAAGGCGGAGATATGGAAAAATATTTGGAGATCAAGGTCAATGACACGGAAGTGTATGACCTGTTGGTGCCGGCAACCAAGGGATGGACGCATGAAGGCAGAATGCAGCTGCGCGTATTTCTGAAAGCTGGCTCCAATTCCATGATATTATACAATCCGATCGGCTCGCGGTACGACAGCGCCATTCGTCAGTATACAAAAATGGGAGAGCTTCTCAAACGGGCGAGCGCGAAGGTCGCGGAAGAAACCGGCAAGCCGGAGAAAAAGATTGTATTTTCGATATGTGAGTGGGGCAGAAATTTACCTTACAAATGGGGCGCGGAAGCCGGTAACTTGTGGCGCACGACGCCGGACATCCAGGCAAATTGGGCTTCCATTATGGGGATTTATGAAATCAATGTCCATTTGTGGAAATATGCCGGCCCGGGCGGTTGGAACGATCCGGATATGCTGGAAGTCGGCAACGGCAACTTGACCCTGACGGAAAATGTTGCGCATTTTTCCTTGTGGTGCATGATGGCTGCGCCTTTGCTGCTCGGCAATGATCTTCGCCGTTTTGTCGTTGATGGAAAAGCCGATACTTCCAATCCGGTTTTGAAGATATTAGCAAACAAAGATCTCATCGCCATCGATCAGGATCCGCTGGGAATTCCCTGCCGTCGCGTTTATACCAATGGAATCATTGATGTTCTGGCTCGTCCCTTAAAAGGAAACAGACTTGCCGTTTGCTTTTTAAATAAGGCGCTCAACAGCATGCGTGTCAAAATTCGTCTTTCCGAACTTGCGGAAAAACCGGATTTTGCATTTCCTGCTGCTGATAAGTACTTTGTGCGGGATGCCTGGAGCGGCGAAGAAACCGTTACAACGGATGAAATCAAAGGCTCTGTGCCGTCACACGGCGTTCGGGTTTATGTGGTTGAACAACACCACGGGGAATGAGCGGTATGACATTCGATGACATTTTGGCAAAAAAAAGATACGGCATCGAGCTGACAAGGGAAGAAATTCAGTATTTTATTTCGCAGCTGACAGAAAATGCGATTGCGGACTATAAAGTCTCGGCGTTTTTAATGGCAATCTGTCTTCAGGGAATGACGGACCGGGAAACTTTTGATCTGACAGATGCCATGGCAAAAAGTGGAGATGAACTGGATCTTTCCGTTTTCGGCGAAAAGACAGTGGATAAGCATTCAACCGGCGGTGTCGGCGATAAGACAACGCTGATTGTTGCTCCCATTGCCGCTTGCGCAGGGTGTAAAATTGCTAAAATGTCCGGCAGAGGATTGGGTGATACCGGGGGCACCATTGATAAATTGGAATCGGTTCCCGGTTTTTCGGTCGAATTGTCACATCAGCAATTTCTTCAGCAGGTTGAGGAGATCGGTGTCGCGGTCATCAGCCAGAGCGGTGATTTGGCGCCTGCGGATAAAAAGCTATACGCTTTGCGGGATGTTACCTGTACCGTTGACAGCATTCCGCTGATTGCGTCCAGCATAATGAGTAAAAAACTCGCTGCCGGTGCGCAGCATATTGTTTTGGATGTAAAGTGCGGGAGCGGCGCGTTTATGAAGGAGCTTTCACAGGCACAGCGCTTGGCAGAGGCAATGATTGATATCGGAAAAAGAAAGGGCAGAAGTGTTCGCGCTCTGATTACCGATATGCAAACACCCCTTGGCAGCTGTGTCGGGAATGCGTTGGAGGTCATGGAGGCTGCTTCCATTTTGCAGGGCAAAACGGAGGGTGACGCGCTCACGGAGGTTTGTCTTGCTCTTGCCGGGATGATGATTTCTTCTGTTTTCGGCGAACCGTTCGCTCGAGGCAGACAGCAAGCGTTGCAGATTCTTGAAAGCGGCGCGGCATACCAAAAATTGATTCAATGGCTGACAAAACAGGGCAGCGACAGGACAGTTTGTGAAAATCTCGATAACCTTCGGTTGTCCTCACTTTCGTATGAACTGTGCGCAGAAAGCAGCGGTTATTTATTTGGTATCGATGCGGCAAGAACCGGACACCTTGCGAAACAGCTTGGTGCCGGCAGAGAGAATAAGGGCGATCCGATCGATTACGGCGCAGGGATTCGTTTTCTTGTGAAGCCCGGTGATCGTGTCACAAAAGGGAAGCCGCTTGCCATATTATATGCCGAAAAAGAAATCACGCGGGCTCGCCTTGCGCAGATTCAGCAGGAGTTATTTTCCTTTTCTGAGCAAAAACCATCGATTGCGTCACCGATTCTGCAAATGTTGGAATAGTGCAGTGGGGAAGGGCGGATTTGCCGTCCTTCCCTTGACATATTCTAAAAAATTGATTATAATAACCAATTGTACTGAAAACAATTAGCGGAAGGAAGAAAGACAATGGCTGACGAATTTATTCTTACTCAAGCCGGTCTGGAAGAGTTAAAAGCGGAGCTTCGCGAGCTGCGCACCACCGGCAGAACGGACATCGCGGAAAAGATCAAAGAAGCGAAATCTTTTGGTGACCTTTCCGAAAACAGCGAATATGACGAGGCGAAATCCGATCAGGGCAAGCTGGAAGCACGCATTGCTGAGATCGAGTATATGCTTCAGCATGTGCGTATCGTTGATGAAGATACGCTTTCTACGGAAACGGTTCATGTCGGCTCAAAGGTTGTGATCCGCGATGAGGAATTTAAGGAAAATCTTGAATACCGTATCGTGGGCTTCCCGCAGGCGGATCCGATGAAAAATAAAATCTCTGATGAATCCCCCGTCGGCAAAGCGCTTCTGGGGCATAAAATCGGCGATACCGTCGAGGCGGAAACCCCAACGGGATTTGTTAAATTTAAAATTTTGGAAATTTCTAAATAAGGCGGAGAAGTGGTATGGCAGAAGAAAAAAATACTCCTACGCTTGACAGCAACGAGTTGCGTTCCATCCGGCTGCAAAAGCTGAAGGAAAGACAGCAGGCCGGAAACGATCCTTTTGCGATCACAACAGCAAATCAGACCCATCGCTCGGCTGATATTCTTGCAAATTTTGATTCGTTGGAAGGAAAAGATGTTACCATTTGCGGCAGAATTATGACCTGGCGCAATATGGGCAAGGCGAATTTTATTGATGTGCATGATCGCAGCGGTAAAATACAGGTATATGTGCGAATGGACGATGTCGGCGCCGATGTGTTCGCCGACTTTAAGAAATGGGACATTGGCGATATCGTGGAAATTACCGGCTTTGTGTTCCGCACCAAGCGCGGTGAGATTTCGGTTCATGCCAAAAGCCTTCGCCTGCTGACAAAGTCCCTGCTGCCGCTGCCGGAAAAATTCCATGGCTTGACCAATACGGACACGCGTTATCGTCAGCGGTATCTGGATTTGATCATGAATCCGGAAGTAAAAGATACTTTTGAAAAACGCTCGGCGATCATCCGCGAGATCCGCAATTATCTGGATGCGCATGACTTTATGGAAGTGGAAACGCCTATGCTCGTTCAGAATGCCGGCGGCGCCGCTGCTCGGCCGTTCCTGACGCATCACAACTCTTTGAATCAGGATTTGAAACTGCGCATTTCTCTTGAGCTGTATTTGAAGCGTTTGATCGTTGGCGGCATGGAGCGCGTATATGAAATCGGCAGAGTCTTCCGCAACGAGGGCTTGGACATCCGCCATAATCCGGAATTTACGCTGATGGAGCTTTATCAGGCCTATACCGATTATCATGGCATGATGGATCTGATGGAAGGCTTGATCCGTACAGTCGCCGAAAAAGTTTGCGGCAGTGCCATTGTTACTTATGGCGATGCTGAACTGGACTTTTCCAAACCTTTTGCTCGTATCACCATGATCGATGCGGTAAAGCAGTATGCCGGCGTTGATTTTGACGCCATTACCTTTGAGCAGGCAAAGGCTCTTGCTACCGAAAGGGGAATTGCTTTTGAACCGCGCCACAAAAAGGGTGATATCCTGAATCTCTTCTTTGAAGAATATGTTGAGGATAAACTGATACAGCCGACTTTTGTCATGGATTACCCAATTGAGGTTTCTCCGTTAACGAAAAGAAAACCGGACAAACCGGATTTTACAGAGCGTTTTGAGCTTTTTGCATATGGCCGCGAACTCGCAAATGCCTACTCTGAGCTGAATGATCCGATCGATCAGCGTTATCGCTTTGAGGAGCAGGAAAAACAGTTTGCTGCCGGCGATGAAGAAGCCAACCACACGGATGAAGATTTCCTGACCGCTTTGGAATATGGTATGCCTCCGACAGGCGGTGTTGGTATGGGAATTGATCGTCTGGTAATGCTGTTAACGAATAGCCCTGCTATCCGTGATGTTTTGCTGTTCCCCACAATGAAGTCCTTACCGAACGACAAGTAAGAAAAAGCCAGTGTTTATGCGGGTTTCGGGACTTTCCAAACTGAATAAATTTACCTCTTTACACCAAATTTACACCAATCGGTGCTAAAAACGGTGCAGAGACTAAAAAATCGCATAATTTACGGAATGAATGGGCAGTCCCATAGTGGGATTGCCCATTTCTAATAAA